>JANXSP010000082.1 GCA_025356575.1 Novosphingobium sp. | reverse complement strand
CGCCTCGCAGCGCGCGGCGATCGGCCCAGTGGGCGTGCGTTCCGCTTGAGATCTTGTGCGGCAGCGCGATCCGGCAGACCGGCCCATCGGCGAACTTCCTGGCGTCGATCAGCACGCATTCGGAGGTGCCGCGGTTTTCGTCGATGATGAAGCTGACGAGGTAGCCGTCGTCCTCGCTCGTTGCCCCGATCCGCGGGGCGAACGGCGCCTCGCTGGCATAGCGGCCCTCGTCCAGCATCAGCGTTTGCGAGGTGCCGCTGGCCAGGTCGTGCTTGACGAAGCCGTTGAACAGGAACCACCCGGGCTTGGTCGTGGTCGAATAGACATAGCGGTAGGGCCGCCCGAGATAGCGCTGGTTGATCATCCCGAACTCGAGCACGCGGTCGTCGAGCCGTTCCTCGCGCGTGGTCCCGTCGGCCAGGTTGAAGCGCCAGCGGTGGAGCTTGGGAAGGAAGGCGTGCTCATCGAGAAACGCCATCATGTGGCCCATCCCGCGCGGCGCATCTTCGGCGGGCGGTGGCGCGGGCTCCTCCTGGAAATAGCCGTCGAGCACGACCTCGTCGCCGTCCTCGTAAGCATTGAGCCAGTGGAGCACATAGGTCGGCGCGGCTTCGAACCAGCGGATATCCGCGGGCTGGCCAAAGCGCGGGATCAGCGCGAAGCGCGAGCGCATCTCCGGGTGATAGCGCGTTGCATGGATCCCGCGCGCGAGCAGGTCGGTGTCCCAGAACAGCGGCAGATCGTTGAGGATCGACCAGTTCGCGCTGATCATCATGTCGTGCGGCAGCCGCGGCCCGGGCAAGGGGATGGGCACGTAATGCGCCAGCTTGCCCGCGGCATCGACCACGCCGTAATGCATGTACGGGGCGTGCTTCGAATAGTTGAAGAACATCAGTTCGCCGGTGTGCTCGTCGACCTTGGGATGCGCCGAAATCCCGTCGAGCGGCACCCACGGCGCCACGCCCTGCTGCTCGAGCGTCAACGGATCGAGCAGATAGGCCTCGCCGCACTGGTAGAACGTCGACAGCGCCTTGCCCGCGTGGACGATCACATCGGTGCTGGAGGAATCCTTGAGGCTGCCGTGTGCGCCGAACCCCGGCCGCAGCGAGACCCCGGGCCCGTCGACCAGGCCGCCCCACAGCGCGGCGTTGGCTTCCTGCTCGGCAGCGAAGCAGCGCGTGCGCACGAACCGGTTGCGGTAGCTGGCGGTGCCGCCGTGAAAATCGAGCTGGTGGATCATCCCGTCGCCGTCGAACGGATGATAGCGGCCAAGCGGCTGGTGGAGCTGGTTCTCGGTGTTGCGCAGATAGACCCCGTCGATATCGTGCGGGATCGCGCCCTCGATCACCTCCAGATTATCGGCGGTGACTTCCTCGTGCTGCGGCGTCCACGCGCCGTTGAGATAAGGGTGGTTGCTCGGCTTGAGCGTGGCGCGCACCGGCGCAAGGCGTTCGAGGAGCATGGTCGCGCGGGTTCCCAAATTTCGCGGCGAAGTTGCGCGGTAACCTGCGACCATGCAAGTAAAGACGTTGCAGAAATCGCAAGAGGCCGGGCCATGAAGATCGAGGGATGCTGCGCCATCGTCAGCGGGGGCAATCGCGGGATCGGCGCGGCGTTCGTCGCCGAACTCGTCGCGCAGGGCGCGCGCAAAGTTTACATCGGCGCGCGCACGCTCGCCGACGCCGAAGCGCTGGCCGCGACCGGTCCGGAGGTGCTTGTGGCGCTCGAACTCGATATTACCGACGCCGCGCAAGTGGAAGCCGCCGCGGCGAAATGCGGCGATGTCGACCTGCTGATCAACAACGCCGGGGCGTTCGCCAACGTCACGCTGATCGGTGCGCCCGACATGGCCGCGATGCGGCTGGAAATGGAGACCAACTTCTTTGGGACCATGGCGATGATCCGTGCGTTCGCGCCGGTACTCAGCGCCAATGGCGGCAAGGACGGACGTGGCGGCGGTGGAGGCGGCGGTGGAGGTGGCGGCGGCGGCGCAATCGTCAACGTCCTGTCCGCCGGCGCGATTGTCGCCGTGCCCGACATGGGCGGCTACAGCCCGTCGAAGTTCGCGGCACGCGCCGCGACCAACTGCGTTCGCGCCGAGCTGGCCGGGCAGGGCACGCAAGTCTGTGCGCTGATCGTCGGTTCGGTCGACACGCGCATGGCCGAACATGTGACGGGGATCGAGAAGTCGGCGCCGCGCGACATCGCCCGCGCCGGGTTGCTCGCGGTGCGGTACGGGATCGACGAGCACGATACCGATGCCCATGCGATCTCGGTTCGCGCCGCGCAGGCCCGCGATCCCGCCGCGCTGGCGCGGGCAATGGCGCGCAGCTTCGCCAAGGTGTAACCGCGTTGCGCCGTGCAGCCGCTTGGTGCATGGTTTTTCCAGACGGATTGCAGGAGCGCGAACGATGGCCACCCAGATCAACGCCAATCATGGGCGCAACCTCGATTGCACCGAGGAAGAGTGGGCAGCGCGGCAGGAACTGGCGGCATGCTACCGGATCTTCGACCACATGGGCTGGTCCGAATCGATCTACAACCACATCTCGTTGAAAGTTCCGGGGGAGGATCACGCGTTCCTGATCAACCCCTACGGTCTGCTGTATTCGGAGGTGTGCGCCTCCAACCTCGTCAAGATCGATATCGACGGCAACACGCTCGATGGCAGCAAGTTTCCGGTCAACAAGGCCGGGTTTACCCAGCACGCCTATTTCCATCGCCACTTGCCGTGGGCGCACGCGATCTGCCACACCCACACCACCGCGCAGATGGCGGTCTCCGCGCTCGAAGGCGGGCTCCAGCCGGTAAACTTCTATGCCTGCAATTTCATGGGCAAGATCGCTTACCACGATTTCGAAGGCGTCACCGTCCGCGAAGAAGAAGGTGAGCGGCTGCTCGCGAACCTCGGCCAGCAGCGCATCCTGATGCTGCGCAACCACGGTCCGGTGGTGCTGGGACGGACGATCGGCGAGATGTTCATCATGCAGTGGAGCCTGCAGCGCGCCTGCGAAATTCAGCTCGCGACGATGTCGATGGGCCAGCCGATCCGCGTTGCGCAGGAAGTGATCGACGTCCACCAGCGCGATGTCGGCAGCGTGGCGCTGCCCGGCGGTCCCGGCGCGGCGGACTTTGCCGCGTGGACCCGGCGGATCGACAAGATTGACCGTAGCTGGCGCGATTAAGCGAACCTGGCAGGGCGTGAGGGCGTGGCCCGGCTGACCGTCAACACCCGGCCGCTCGAGTTTCGGATGGACCCCGCGACTCCGCTGCTGTGGGCGCTGCGCGATGCAGCCAACCTGACCGGAACCAAATACGGCTGCGGGACCGGCGAGTGCGGCGCGTGCATGGTCATCGTCGATGGTGCGGCGCGGCTCGCGTGCCTGATCCCGCTGAGCGCGGTCGAAGGCAGCGAAGTGACGACGATCGAGGGTCTTTCGCCCGATCGTTCGCATCCGGTGCAGCAGGCGCTCGTGGCCGAACAGGCGATCCAGTGCGGGTTCTGCACCCCGGGCATCGCGCTTGCGGCAGCGGCGCTGCTCGCGCGCAATGCCGATCCGTCCGAGGCCGAGATCAAGGCCGCGATCCCCAATCTGTGCCGCTGCGGGGTATATCCGCGGCTGGTGCGCGCGGTCCAACGCGCGGGGCGCGTGGCGCGGCGGATCGAGACCATCAGCGCCGCCCCGGTGCCCGGGATCGGCGCGGAAGACGCCGCGCGCGCTGTCCCGGCGATCTCGGCGCCGCCCCAGTAAGGGTGGTGCGTCGCTCAACCGCTGCCAGGGCGCCGGCCGTCATTCTTCGCGGCGATCAACGGGATCCGGTCCGTGCCGTCAAAATCCCACCTTCACGCCCAGCCGCACACTGCGCGGGGCGCCGGGGGCGATATTGTAGTCGGTATGAGCGCTGGCGAAATACGCGGTGTTGGTCAGGTTCTCGGCGTTCAGCTGGAGCGACAGCGCCGGGCTGACACGCAAATAGATCGCGCCATCGATGCGCGTGAACCCGGGCAGGCGGACCGCGTTGCTGATCGTGGCGAACTGCCCCGACTGGTGGACCACGCCCACGCCGAAGCCCAGCCGCGTGCTCACGTCGTACCGCGTCCACGCCGTAACCTGCGCTGCGGGCAACTTGTCGAGACGGCGCCCGGCGGGGGCGGCAGTGGTCGCGCTGCGGATCGTTCCGCGCTGGAGCGCCAGGCCGAAGCTGGCCTGCCAGCGCGGCGCCAGCCGCCCGCTCAGCGACGCTTCGAACCCCTCGCTCCGGCTCGCCCCGGTGAGCACGGGATTTCCCGTCGCGGGGTCCGCGGCGCGGGTGTTGCTGCGATCGATCCGGTAAAGCGCCGCAGTCAGCGACAGTGCCGCCAGCGGATCCCACTTGGCCCCGAGTTCGAGGTTGCGGAAACCTTCGGGAGCGAGCGTGGCGGTGGTGGCGTCGAGCACGGTAAATTGATCGCCCGATTGCGGGAGGAAGCTGCGCGCGTAACTCGCATAGAGCGACAGGTTGGGCGCGGGCTTCACGATCAGCGCGGCGCGCGGCGACCACATCGCATCGCGGCGCTGCGCCGCGAACCCGTTGAAGCGGTTGATCGAATCGATCCGGAACACATCGTAGCGCGCCCCCGCCACGACCTCGACGTGCGCTCCGATCGCGATCTGATCCTGGACAAAGCCCGACAGCGTGCGGACGTGCGACAGCGTCGAGCGGCTGGTCGGTCCGAAGCGCACCTGCGGCAACGTGAGCCGGCGCGCCAGTGCGACGGTAACGCGCGCGGCGGAGCCCGCCGGCGTGACGAACTGCGCTTCGTTGCGCAGCCCATCGGTGTCCTGCGTGCCCGCCTCGATCCCGGCGAGCACGGTGTGGTGGAGCATGCCGGTAACCGGTGTCCACACCAGCACTGCCTGGGCGATCCGGTTGTCGCGCACGGCGGCGCTCGAATAACCCTCGAGCTCGACCGTCGTCGCGGTTGCCCCGCGGGGCAGGACGTTGCCGTAATACTTGTCGAAATGCGCAGCGAGAAGCGAGGCGTCTAGTGTGAGGTTGCCGGCAAGTTCCTGTCGCAGCCGCACTCGGCCGGTGTGCGCGGTGACGCGGCTCTGGTTGGCGGCCGGATCGCCGAAGAAAGTGCGGGTATAGCCGCGGATCGGCGTGCCGCCCAGCGAGGGCACCCCGCGATCGGTAACGCGGCGATCCTCGCCATATTCATAAGCCAGGGTCAGTTCGGTGCCGCCACCCTGGCGCAGGGCGAGCGTCGGGGCGATGCCCGCAAAATGTCCGCCGAACGTGTCGCGGTGGGTGGCGAGGCGTTCGTACGTTGCGTTGACCCTCAGCGCAGCATTGGTCGCCAGCGGAACCTCGCCGTCGCCCGATAGCGCCCACGCGCCGTAGCTGTCGAGCGACCCGGCAACCGCTGCGGTGGCGGGTCCGAACGTGGGCGATTTGGACACGCGGTTGACGATTCCCCCGCCGCCGCCGCGACCGAACAAAAGTGCGTTTGCGCCCTTGAGCACCTCGACCCGCTCGGCGTTGTAGAGCGGGCGGTAATACTGCGCATCATCGCGCAGGCCATCGGCGAAAAAATCCGCGGTGCTCGCCTGGCCGCGGACGATGATCTGGTCGCGGTGCCCCTCGCCCTGACCCAGGGTGACGCCGGGGACATAGCGCAGTGCCGCGCCAAGCTGGCTTTGCGCCTGATCGTCGATCCGCGCGCGGGTCAGCACGGTCACGCTTTGCGGCAGATCGCGCACCGCCGTGCCGGTACGGGCCGCCGCGACGTCGACCGCGCGATAGGGATCGACGCGGGCGGTGACGACGATCGGCGCCTCTTCCGCATGGATCGGCGCTGCGACTCCTACAGCGGCAACGAACCCCCAAAACTTGTGACCAGCCAAAATTAAATCTCCTGCAAATCAATTGCAAGAGTTATCGCTAATGAGAATGGATCGCAAATGCAATAGCCGGGAAGGCATGCTTTTTTAAAGAGCCTGACATTGCACTCGAGATGAATATTTCGCCGCGAGATGAGCGCGCCGGATTGACCCGGGGTCTGCGAAACCGAGCCAAACGCCTCGCCTAGCGGGCGGCTTCCTCGGTCATTTCGTCGTCGCGGCTCATTCCGGTGATCCCCAGGATGATGACCGAAACGCATAGCGCGATGATCACCGCAAACCCCAGCCACCACGACTGGTTGTAAAGCAGCACCCCCGCCGCCGGGGCGAAGATATAGGCTGCGCCGTTGGTCGCGGCGATGATCCCGGCGGACTGGCCCTGTTCGGCGCGGGTCACCGCCAGGCTCGACCCGGCGGTATAGCCCGGGCGGAACAACCCAAACCCCAGCGAGGACAGCGCATAGCCCAGCGTGATCGAGTGCAGATCGCTGCCCAGCGCGACCAGCACCACTCCGCCGATCGCGAGCGCCATGCCCCACAGGCACGAATTGCGTGGGCCGAGGTGGAGCATCGGGATCAGTCCCCATTGCGCGAGCAAGGTTGCGATCGCGCCGCTCATCAGCACGGTGCTGGTCGGGCCCGCGCCGCCCATCGGGTTGCCGCGCAGCCCCAGCCGGTCGAGGATCAGGAACCCGACGATCCCCTGCATGGCCGCCTGCGCGTGTCCGCCGAGCAGCCCGGCAACCAGCCACGGGCGCAGCCGCCGGTCGGACCACTTGAGGCGCGGCGCGTCGGCGGCGAGCATGTCTTCCTCATCGCTTTCCGCGCGGGCCTGCGCGGCGTTAGAGTTGGCGCTGAACGGCGCCGTCAACACATCGCCGCGCGCCGCGAACGCGGGATCGTCGTTGGGAAGCCGGACCCGCAGCGCGATCAGCACCAGCACCGCGAACGCCGCGAAAATCAGGAACGGACTCGCCAGTCCGACCAGCGGCAGGATCAAGAGCGGCGCCAGCGCCGGTCCGATCGCCGTGCCGAGGCCGAAGCTGGAGGAGATGACCGACAGCGACTGCGTGCGCTGCGCCCGCGGCGTGCGGCTGGCGACATAGGCCTGCACCGCGGGCGGCGCCGCCGATCCGAAGCCGCCGTACAGCGAGCGCGCCAGCGCGAACAGCAGCAGCGTCGGCAAGGCCGCGAGCCAATGGTTGAGCCCCATCCAGATGATCACCCCGCACAGCGCGAACGAGGTGATGAAGCCGACCAGCCCGAGCGCCATCATCGCCTTGCGCCCGCGCTTGTCCGATTGGCGCGCCCACATCGGCGCGCAGATCATCCACAGCAGCGCCGACCAGGTATAGGCCAGGCTGATCCAGACATCGTGGACCTTTAGCGCGGTGCCGATCGACGGCATCACCGATTGCATCGCGGTGTTTCCCGCCGCGGTCACCAACATGACCATGAACAGCAGGAACATCCGGTCGCGCGGCAGGTGTGCGGTGCGGCCGACCGGGGGAGCAGCAGACGTCTCGGGCCGATCGAACGCCGCGGCGTCGTCGAGGCCCGGTGCGAGCGCGGCCGAGTCGGGTTCGGGAAGAAACGCGGACATTGCCGGTCCGGCTACCGCGCGCCAGCCCGGCTGGCAATGATGCCGGCACGCGATCACGCCCGCGCTTGCTTTTTGAGGCCAAATTTTGCAAACGCGCCCGCTTGAGATGATCGGCGCCGGCACGATGCCAGGGTCAGACGCCAGACGGGACCGCACCTGCTATGACTACCAGCGAGCTGACGCGAGAGGCGTTTGCGCAAAAGGCCAAGCGCCGGATCAAGGGCCTGATGGGGCCGTGGGGCGTGTTTTTCGAAGGGTTCGTCCAGCATCCGGTGATGGTCGGATCGATCATCCCGTCCTCGCGCTTCACGATCGCGAAAATGCTCGCCCCGGTGAAATGGGACGAATGCCGGCTGTTCGTGGAATATGGCCCGGGCGTGGGTACGTTCTGCAAGCCGGTGCTGGAAAAGCTGCGGCGCGACGGTGCGTTGATCGTGATCGACACCAACCCGCTGTTCATCGACTACCTGCGCGCCACGATCACCGACAGCCGGTTCACCGCGGTGCTGGGCTCAGCCGCCGATGTCGAAGAAATCGTCCGCGCACACGGCCACGATGCAGCCGACTACGTCCTTTCCGGCCTCCCGTTCTCGACGCTGCCCGATGGGGTCGGCCCGGCCATTGCCGCGGCCACCCACCGCGTGTTGCGCAGCGGCGGAGCGTTCCTGGTCTACCAGTTCTCGGCCAAGGCGCGGGACTTCATGGCCCGCCACTTCAGCCACATCGATCAGGGTTTCGAGCCGCTCAACGTGCTGCCGTGCCAGTTGTTCTGGGGCTGGAAGGAAACCCCCGCAAGCTGAACCATCGGCCTGGGCCGCGTCATTGCGCGGCGGGCGCGGGACTTCCCGCGGGCCCGGCAAGCTGGCGGTGGATCGCCACCACCGCTGCGCCGAAATAGACCATCATCACCGCGACCACCACGCTCGATACCAGCGCCGCGATGATCCGCAGCGCGCTTGTGCCGGCCAGCAGCGCGAGGATCAGCCCGACCCCGCCCATGATCAGGATCGCGACGACGGTCATCGCCAGGATCAGCAGGATGATGAATCCCGCGATGCGCCCGGCGCTGGTGCGGGTCAGGGCCCACGACCGGGCCAGTGCCTTCACCGGATTGCGCAGGCCCTCGGCAGCGATCACCGGCGCGGCGAGCAGGGTGCGGACGCCGATATAGGCGAACATCGCCAGAACCATGCCGTACGCGATGCCGACGACGAACGTGCTGCCCGAAAGCGTGGCAATCACCAGCACCGCAATGGCAACGAACCCCAGCGCCATCCCGATCAGCAATTGTGCGCCGACGAACGGCAGCACGTTGCGCGCGCCGGCCCGGATCGCCTGGCCCACGGTGGGTCGCGCGCGGTCGGTCATCAGGATGATCATCGCCATCATCCCCAGGATCTGAAGCAGCGATACCGGCAATACCGCGGGCATCGCCTGGAGGTAATACGCCTGCATGATCCGCGCCGCCTGTTCGGGAGCAATTCCACTGGGGACGATCGGCTGCGGATAGAACAGCGCGAAGGCGAAACTCGGCAGAACCAGGAACACCCCCGCCAGCGCGAACAGCACTTCGCGATTGGCGGCGACGTTGGCGAGGGTGTCGAGCCATCCCCGGTTGCTGTCGAACTTCATCTGCGTTCCCCCGATCGCCGCGTTGTTGCCCGCGGCCGGCTCATCTGCCGGGCCTTGATAAGCGCAGCGAATGCCGCCACGCAACTTACATGCTTGGCCGGCCCGATCAGACAGTCGAATTCGTCCGCGAGACGGTGCCTGTGCCCTACCGCGCCGCGCTCGCCGAAATGACCGCGCGCAACGCCCGGATCGCCGAGGGCGCTGCCCGCGAACTGGTCTGGCTGCTCGAACACCCGCCGGTCTACACCGCCGGAACCAGCGCCGCGGCAGAGGAACTGCTCGATCCGCGGTTCGATGTGGTCGAGGCCGGGCGCGGCGGACGCTATACCTACCACGGTCCGGGCCAGCGGATCGGTTACGTCCTGCTCGACCTGCGCACGCGCGCCCGCGATGTGCGCGGCTTCGTCCACGCGCTCGAGGGCTGGGTGATCGATACGCTCGGTGATTTCGGGGTCGAGAGCTGTCGTGCGCCGGGGCGGATCGGGATCTGGACCCGCGATGTCGATGGGCGCGAGGCCAAGATCGGCGCGATCGGCGTGCGCATCCGCCGCTGGGTGACGATGCACGGGTTTTCGGTCAACCTCGCCCCCGATCTCAGCCATTTCGCCGGGATCGTGCCATGCGGGATCGCCGACCACGGCGTCACCAGTCTGGAGCGGCTGGGCCTTGCGGTTTCCCCCGCCGCGTGGGACGACGCTTTGCTCAAGCGGGCAGATGCGTTCCTGGGCGCGCTGGAACAACCTTGCGGCAAGGAGGCCGCGCGATGACCCTACGACCTTTCGCGCTGATCCTCGCCGCACTCGCCTTGATGCTGGGCGCGTGCTCGCAGCCCAAGCAGGCCAAGCAGTCGGGCACCGCCCAGGGTGAAATCCTCGAAGGTTCGGTCAGCGATGCGATGCTGCCGCTCGACACCGTCCGCTCGCAAGCACCGCTGGCGTCGGGACCCGCTTCAAGCGACGGTCCGGCGACCGGCGCCGCGACCAAGGCAGCGGCACCCAGAGCCATAACGCCCCGCGCGGCGAAGCCCGGCGCGGTGCCAAAGGCGGCAGCCTCCGCGAAGGCTGCGCCGAAGACGCAGCCTTCGCCGGCCGAACCGACCTGATGGTTGAGTGCTGCTGGAACGGCAAACTTACGCCAGACCCAGCATCCGCCGCGCCAGCTTGAGATGCGGCTGGTCGAGCATCCGCCCATCCAGTGACAGCGTTCCCGCACCGGGGTTGGCAGTGAACGCCGCGACCACCGCCTCCGCGTGCGCGATCTCCGCAGCCGACGGCGTGAACGCGGCGTTGATGATCGGGACCTGGCGCGGGTGGATCGCGAGCATGCCGGTGAAGCCGTCGGCGCGCGCGGCCTTGGCGGCGCGGTCCAGCCCGGCGTCGTCGGAGAAATCGTCCCACAGCGTTTCGATCGCGGGGACGCCGCGGGCGGCTGCCGCAAGCAGCGTCTGCGCGCGGACATAGCGGAAGACGTCGGTCCACTGGCCGTGCTCATCGCGCTTGCGCGATGAGCCCAGCGCGGCGGAAAGGTCCTCTGCGCCCCAGGTCAACCCGGCCAGCCGGGTATGCGAGGCATCGCCATAGGCCGCTATGCTCAGCGCCGAGGCAGGCGTTTCGCTGACGAGCGGGAGAATCTGCGTCGTGCCCGGCGCGATCCCGTGGCGCTGTTCGAGCGTGTAGAGCTCGCCCGCGACGGCCTGCAGCGCGGCGGGGCCGGTGGCCTTGGGCAGGATCACCCCGTCAGGCGCCCCGGGCATGACCCCGACCAGATCCTCGCGCCACCACTCGGTGTCGAGCGCGTTGATCCGCACCCACCGCGCGAGACCGGTATCGCGCGTGATCTGGTTGCGGTGCGCGATCAGCCATTCACGCGCCGTGTCGCGCGCGCCCGGCTTGGCCGCGGGCGCGACCGAATCCTCAAGATCGACAATGATCGCGTCCGCGCCGAAACTCGCAGCCTTGCCCAGCTTCTTGGCGCTGTCGCCCGGAACGAACAGCCATGAGCGCAGCGCCATCGGCTTACTCCTCAGGCGGTCACCGTTTCGGCCAGCGCCGGGTAATCGATGTAGCCTTCGGGCCCCGGGGTGTACCAGCTCTTGGGCGCGTTGACGTTGGGCGACCACTCGGCGCCGGTGCGGATGCGCTGCGCCAGATCGGGGTTGGAGATATACGGCCGGCCGAAGCTGACCGCGTCGCAGCGTCCGCTGGCGATGTCGGCCTCCGCACGCGCGGCGGTATAGTCGCTGTTAAGGATCAGCGGACCTTTGTAGATCGAGCGGATCAGCGCGTCCTGCTGGGGCACGTCGGTCGCGCCGAAGGTGCCGCTGGGGCCGGGCTGGCGCAGCTCGACATGGCCCAGGCCGTGCTTTTGGCAAACCCGCGCCGCCTCGCCGAAGATCGCCGCGGGATCGGGATCGTCGCAGCCCTGGGTCGGACCGTTGGGGGAGAGCCGCACGCCCACGCGGCCCGCGCCCCATACCTCGACCAGCCGGCCAAGCACTTCGTCGAGCAACCGCGCGCGGTTCTGGACGGTGCCGCCGTAATCGTCGTCGCGCAGGTTGGTCGACTGGCGCAGGAACTGGTCGATCAGGTAGCCATTGGCGCCGTGGAGCTGGACCCCGTCGAACCCGGCGGCTTTGGCATTTTGCGCCGCGCGGCCATAGTCGTCGACGATCCGCGGCATTTCATCCAGTCGCAACGCTCGCGCCTGTTCGTGCGGCTTGCGCCCCGTCGGGGTATGCGCATGATCGGGCGCGGTGGTGGCAGAGGCCGAGACGCCGGGCGCTCCGCCGTTGAAATCGGGGTGGACGATCCGGCCCATGTGCCACAGCTGGAGCACGATCCGCCCGCCCGCCTCATGCACCGCGGCGGTGACGCGCTTCCAGCCTTCGACCTGCGCGTCGTTCCAGACGCCCGGCGCGTCCGGCCAGCCAAGCCCTTCGGCGCTGATCCCGGTGGCTTCGCTCAGGATCATCCCAGCGCCCGCGCGCTGGCGGTAATATTCAGTCACCATCGCGTTGGGGACGAATGCCGGGCCCGAGCGTCCGCGCGTCAGCGGGGCCATGACGATGCGGTTGGGTGCGGCAATCGCGCCGAATTCGATCGGGCGGAACAGGGCGTCGGTGGATGCGGCGTCGGACAAAACGAACGGCCTTTCGAAAGGGTTTGGCGTTGGGCCTGCCGCGGCTAAGGCAAGGGTATGGCGATTGCAACGGGGTATGATGAAGCGGGGGGCCATGACGAAGCAGGCGCGCCGCGCGGCTGGAAGCCGGTTCATCTCGCCGCGTTGCTCGGCGGGAACGTCGCGCTGGCGGTGGGGCCGTGGTTTGTCCGGCTGGCCGATACGGGCGCGGTGTCCTCCGCATTTTGGCGGCTCGCGCTGGCGCTGCCGTTGCTGGCCGTGCTGGCGCGCGCCAATCGCCAGCCGCTGACCGGGATCCCGCTGCGGCAGCTGGCAGTGATTGCGGGGGGCGGGCTGTTCTTCGCCGCCGACCTCGCCAGCTGGCACATCGGGATCGAGCTGACCAAGCTGGGCAACGCCACGCTGTTCGGCAACGCCGGGTCGATCATCTTGATGGGCGTCGGCCTGTTCGCGCTGCATCGCGCGCCGCGGCTGGGCGAGCTGGCGGCGATCGCCGCGGCGCTGGCGGGGGCGGCGATCCTGCTCGGCCGCAGCCTCGAGATCGGCACAGCCACGCTGGCCGGCGATCTGTTCTGCGTGCTCGCCGGGGTGCTCTATACCTTCTACATCCTGGCCCTGCAGCGCGCCCGCCAGACGCTGGGCAGCTGGGCCCTGCTGGCCTGGTCGAGCCTGGCCGGGCTCCCTTTGCTGCTAGGCATCGCCTACTTCCGCCACGAACCGTTCTGGCCGCACAACTGGTGGATGGTGCTCGGTCTGGCGCTGTCGAGCCAAGTGATCGGCCAGGGCCTGCTGGTCTACGCGCTCAAGCACTTTGCGCCGCTGATCGTCGGACTGACCCTGCTGACCCAGCCGGTCGTCTCGATCGTCGTGGGCTGGCTCGCGTTCGGCGAGACGCTGACCGGGCTCGATGCGCTGGGCATGGTTCTCGTCGCCATGGCCCTGGTCATCGCCCGCATCAGCGATACGGCGCCCCGCCCGATCCCCCAGTCACCGGAGAACCCACGATGAAGCGCCTTTATCTTGCCGCCGCCGCGATCCTTGCGCTGGGGGCACCGGCGGCTGGGGCGGGGCATGAGGTTCACCAACGCGCGGCCACGCCTGCCCCTCAGGCCGCTTTCGCCGCGCTGTCGGCGCGCTATCTCGATTCGCTCGCCCGGTTCGATCCGGTGGGCGCGACGACGCTCGGCGATCACCGCTTCGATGCCTTGCTGCCCGATCTTTCGGCGCGCGGCCGCCAGCTGCGCGATGGTGCGTGGCGCATGCTGCTGGCCCGCTTGCACGCCATCCCGCGCGCACGGTTGACGCGCGAGGCGCAAGTCGACTGGCTGCTGCTCGAAAACGACCTCGCCTATCGCTTGTGGTCAAGCGCCGCAGAGCAGGCGTGGGCATGGGATCCGCAAGTCTATAGCGGCGCTGCGTCGGGCGCGCTCTACGGACTGGCCGCACGCGATTTCGCGCCGTGGAATGTCCGCCTGCGCGCCGCGACCCAGCGGATGGAAGCGATCCCCGCGCTGCTTGCTGAAAGCCGCCGCCAGCTGGTGCCCGCGCGCGTCCCGCTGATCCACGCGCAGACCGTGGCGGCGCGCAACGCCGGGCTGATGGACATCGCGAACACGATGCTGGCCCCGCATGCCGACGCGCTGACCCCGGCCGAGCGGGGCCGCTTTGGGCGCGCGCTGGCCGGGCTGAGGGCCGCGGTCGATGCCCAGCAGAAGTGGCTCGACACCGTGCTTGTCCCGCAAGCACACGGCGACTTTCGCCTGGGGGCGGCGCGCTACGACACCAAGATGAAATTCGCGTTGATGTCGGACATGACCCGGCCCCAGCTCAAGGCCCGCGCGCTGGCCGCCAAAGCCGATTGCCGCGCCCAGATGTACGCGCTGGCGCGCCAGCTCCTGCCCATCTCGGCTGATTTGCCGGTGAGCCCGAGCGCGGCGCAACAGCAAGCCGGGATCGAAGGCGCGCTGGCGCTGACTTATGCGCAGCGCCCGCCGCGCGGCGGGCTGATGGATGCCGCGCGCGCCGCGCTGGCGCAGGCGACCAGGTTCGTGCGCGCGAACAACCTGGTCGAAGTTCCCGTTACTCCGGTGCAGGTGATCGAGATGCCGCGCGCACGGTGGGGTTATGCCGTGGCTTACGACGATCCGCCGGGCGCGCTCGAGACCGACCAGCCCAACTTCTTCGCGATCGCCCCGATCCCGCCCGAATGGACCGACGCGCAGGCGACCTCGTTCCTCACCGAATACAACGCCTACATGGTCCAGGACCTGGCGATCCACGAAGCGATGCCCGGGCATTACCTCCAGCTCGCCCACGCCAACCGCAACCGCGATACACTGCGCTCGGTGCTACGCTCGGGGCCGTTCGTCGAAGGCTGGGCGGTCTACGGCGAAGGCATGATGATGGACGCCGATTACATGGGCGCCGATACCCGCGACGGGCGCCTGTTCAAGCTGACCGTGCTCAAGATGCGGCTGCGCTCGATCACCAACACCTTGCTCGATATCGGCATCCAGACCGAAGGCATGACCCGCGACGCGGCGATGGAGCTGATGATCCGCGGCGCATTCCAGCAGGAGCGCGAGGCCGCAGGCAAATGGACCCGCGCCAGCCTGAGCTCGGTGCAGCTTCTGAGCTATTTCACCGGCTACGCCGAACACACCGCACTGCGCGCCGAGGCCGAGCGGCGCGAAGGCGCGGCGTTCGACATGCGCAAGTACAACGACGCCGTCCTCGCCCACGGCTCGCCCCCAGTGAAGTTCGTGCGCGAGCTGATGTTCGGGCTGCCGGTGAAGTAGGAGGAGGAAGCGCTGGTAGACGAGATGGCCATTTCAGCGTATGTATGGCCATGAAGGAGAGTGGCATGGCTAGCTACAGCGTCGCCGCGACCAAGGACAATCTGTCTGCCCTGATAGACAAGGCGCTGGCCGGCGAGGAAGTCGTGATCACGCGCCGCGGCAAGGCGACGGTGCGGATGGTCCCCGACACTTCCTTGGCGCCGGGGAAAGATGTCCGCATGGCCATGATCGACTTGCAGGAGTGGCGAAAGACGCAGCCCCCGATCGCGACCGGGATTCCCTATGAGCGGTTTCGCGAATGGCTTGCCGAGGATGATGAGGGTTGAGCCTCTATCTCGACACTTGCATCCTCGTTCCGCTCTTCATTCCCGAGGCTCACTCGGAGGACCTTTCGGTCTGGATCGGCGAGACGGGCAGGACGCTCTGCCTTTCCGATCTTGCCGTGGCTGAATTTCACGCCGTCGTTTCCCGGCTCGTGCGCAAGCGCCTGATCGACGACATCCGGGCCGACGCTATCCGTGTAAAGTTCGAAAGCTGGCTGACTGCGTCGGTCGAGCTTGTCGAGAACATACCCGCCGATCTCCGTGCCGCAGGCCGGCATGTCCGTATCCCGTTTCCGCGTCTGCTGACTGCCGACGCGACGCACCTGGCCACCTGCCAGCGGCGCGAGATGACGCTCGTAACCACCGATCGCGATCTGCAGGTCGTCGCCGGCCGCGAACGTGTGTCGTGGGTTTCGCCAGCCTAGGCGCTAAACTGCGGCCCTGAACGGCATCGCCCCCAGATCGCCCATTCCCACGGTCCCCGCGGCCATCTCGAGCATCCGGTCCAGGCTCTTCTTCGCCGCCAGCCGGAGGGGCTCGGCGATCTCGATCCGCGGTTGGAGGTCGCGCAGGCTGATGTAGAGCTTCTCGAGCGTGTTGAGCGCCATGTACGGGCAGATGTTGCAATTGCAGTTGCCGTCCGCGCCGGGCGCGCCGATGAAGGTCTTGTCCGGCAGCGCCAGTTCCATCTGGTGGATGATGTGCGGCTCGGTCGCCACGATCAGCGTGTCGCCGGGGAAGGTCTTGGCGAACTGGAGGATGCCGCTGGTCGAACCGACATAGTCGGCATGGTCGACGATCGTGGGCGGGCACTCGGGGTGCGCGGCGACCGGCGCGCCGGGGTGCTGCGCCTTGAGCTTGAGCAACTCGGTCTCCGAAAACGCCTCGTGGACGATGCACACGCCGGGCCACAGCAGCATGTCGCGCCCGAACTTGCGGTTGAGATAGCCGCCAAGGTGCCGGTCGGGACCGAAGATGATCTTCTGCTCGGGCGGAATCTGCGCCAGGATCGTCTCGGCGCTCGAGCTGGTGACGATCACGTCGCTCAGCGCTTTCACCGCGGTCGAGCAGTTTATGTAGGTCAGCGCGATATGATCGGGATGCGCCTGGCGAAACGCGCGGAACTTGTCGGGCGGGCAGCTGTCTTCCAGGCTGCATCCGGCATCGAGATCGGGCAGGATCACGATCTTGTTCGGGCTGAGGATCTTGGCGGTATCGGCCATGAATTTGACCCCGCAGAACGCGATCACTTCGGCGTCGGTGTCCGCGGCCTTGCGGCTGAGTTCGAGCGAATCGCCGACGAAATCGGCGAGGTCCTGGATCTCGGGGCGCTGGTAGTAATGCGCCAGGATCACCGCGTTGCGCTCTTTGCGAAGACGCTCGATCTCGGCGCGGATGTCGACGCCGGCAAGGCTTTCGGTCTGGACAGTCATGCGCGGTTATATGGGCGATTTTCGTCCCGTGACCAAGGGCCCAATCGGCGGTGCGGGAAATTCGAGCCCAGGCACGCGCGCGCCCGGAGCACCCGCGGTGACGCGTGCGTAAATCGCCTCGCCCAGCGGCGAATAGGCGATCGCTTCGTACGCGGCGGTCTGCGCCGCGAAGACTCCGACCGCGACGAGCCACGCCGGGTGAACGCTGCCCCGCACGCGGCGATCGCGGATCATGCCGGCGATGGGAAACACCAGCGACGCGAACCCCGCGGCTTCGAACGCGTAGGGCGTCAGTAGCGGCAACGGCAGCAGCCGCCCGAACGCCGGCCCGGTCAGCAGGGCCATCGCGCCAAGATGGAGCCGGGCGTGCCAGTCGGTCCGGTTGCGCATTACGATCGCGGCGACCGTCATCCCGGCAAACGCGAGCAGGTCCATCGGATCGGCGATCAGGAACTGCTGCGGGCGGAAGAAGAACGGAACGGTGCCGTTTCGCGCCATCGCCACGATTACGGTCAGCGCCGCGCCGATCATCAGAACCATCCACCCCGCCGCGACCCAGCCGAGCTTGCGGTGAAGCGCCAGTGGCCCGCGCGTGGCGAAATACGTCTGGAGCAGGAAGATCACGACCCAGCCCATGAACAGCACCGCGTGAACATGCACCCGCAGCGGCGAGCCGAAGGTCGACCGGCCCATGAACAGCTGGAGCGAAAATCCCGCCACGACGGTCAGAGCCATCGCGATGGCCATCTTCATGGCAAAGCGTTCGGATTGCGGCGCGGTTTCGAGCGGCGCGAACCCGGCGTCGTCAAGCGGTGCAGTAGCCATGCAATCGACCTCCCATAGAGGCGACCCGGCGCGGGTTTTATGCCTGTTGCACCCCGCTTGCAACGGTTTGCATCAGCCGGGCTCGCCGTCGAACCGGGGGACGACGGTGACGCTGCCGAAGCCCGCGACTTCTAGAGGAATCGCCAGATTCTGGCGAATTGCGTCCTTGGCGGCGGATCTGGCGAGCCCGGTCAGCACCGGGTTGGCGCCTTGCGCGGTCGCCAGTTGCTCGGCGAGCAGGGTGTTGTTGCGGTTCAGCGTTTCCTGCGCCTGGGCAGTGATCCACACGCCTTCGCGCAGATACTGGGCATGCGCCTCGTCGAGGTTGGGCTTGCTCACCTTGAGCGGGGGGAGCAGCACCGACAGCACTTTCTTGTCGGCATCCCACTTCATCCGGTCGCGGCTCATCGCCGACAGGTCTAACGTGTAGTCGATCCGCGCCGGGATCACCGCGACCTGCCGCGATTTGAGCATGCCGAACAAGCGGTCGTCGTCGCTGGCCACCACCGGCGCTACCTGTGCGCTGAACACCGTCAGCGAATTCTGCTTTTCGAACGCGACCAGGCTCGTCGCCAGCGGATCGCCGAGGTTCTGCGGCCCGAACGCGCGCCACAGCCCCCAGACCGCAAGTGCCAGCGCGCCGACGAACAGCAGCCACGGCAGCGCCGATCCGCGCGCGGGGTGGAGGGTGTGGGGCGGCGCGGGATGGGGCGGGTTGCTCGGCACTGGCGGAAGCGGGTTGGTTACAGGATCGTCCATATATCCTCCGAACGAGCGACCTCGCCGCGGCGTTCCAGGTCGATCAGATGAGCCAGCACCGAACGCCCCGCCGCACCCGTCAGCCGCGGGTCGAGACCCTTGTACATCGCGCTCACCATCGCCGGTATCGCCAGCGGCGATTCGCCCAGCAGCTTGAGGATCTGGCGCTCGCGCTGGCGGCGATGGCCGAGCATCCCGCGCACCAGTTGGCGCGGATTGTCGACCGCTGGTCCGTGCGCCGGATAATAGCGCGTGTCCTCGCGCGTCTGCAGCTTCTCGAGGCTGGCCATATACGCCGCCATATCCCCGTCGGGGGGCGAAACCACGCTGGTCGACCACGCCATGACGTGATCGCCGGTGAACAGCGCGCCGCTTTGGCCCAGCGCATAGCAGAGGTGGTTGCTGGTGTGCCCGGGAGTGGCGACTGCGGTGAGCGTCCAGCCGTCGCCGCTCAGCGTCTCGCCATCGGTGAGGATGCGGTCGGGCGCATAAGTGGGATCGAACGCGGCATCGGCGCGCGGGCCCTCATCGTCGATCACCAGCGGCGCGCAGCCGATGATCGGGGCGCCGGTGGCAGCCTTGAGTGGGGCGGCGGCGGGCGAGTGATCGCGGTGAGTGTGGGTACAGACGATCGCGGCGATCCGCGCCGTGCCCACGCAGGCGAGGATCGCGGCGACGTGACCATCGCCGTTGGTATCGGCATGACCCGCCACGCCCGTCCCCGCCGGCCCGGGGTCGATCACCGCGACATCGCGGCCCGCACCGACGATATAGGTCTGCGTGCCGGTGTAGGTATAGGGCGAGGCGTTGGGCGCGAGCACGCGGCGCACCAGCGGCTCGGCCAGTTCGCACAAGCCGGTTGGCCAGGGGCGGGGGGGAATGTCCATCGCGGCCATATGCCCCCCAAGCCCCGTTCGTGTCGAGCGATCAGAACTGTCTCTTGCCAAACCGCCCGTTCGACACGAACGGATGTTGGCGGTGGGGAGAGCAGCCATGACCGACGATCTGATTCTCGTGCTCGACGCGGGCACGACCTCGACCCGGGCAATGCTGTTCGCGCCCGATGGATCGCTGCACGGCGTGTGCCACCGCGAATTGACGCAGTTCTATCCGCAGGCGGGGTGGGTCGAACACGATGCCGCCGAGATCTGGAGCGCCACGCTCGCGTGTGCGCAGGCGATGGCCGCAAAGGGCGCGGGCCGGATCGCTGCAATCGGGATTACCAACCAGCGCGAAACCGTGGTCGCGTGGGACCGTACGACCGGCGAGCCGCTCGCCCGTGCAATCGTCTGGCAGGATCGGCGCACCGCCGCGACCTGCGCCGCGCTGCGCACGGCCGGGCAGGAACCGGTCGTCCAGGCCGCCACCGGCCTGCTTCTCGATCCGTACTTCTCAGCGACCAAGATGCACTGGCTGATCGCCAACGTGCCCGAAGTGCGCGCCGCGGCGGATGCCGGACGGCTGGCGCTGGGGACGGTCGAAAGCTGGCTCGTGTGGAAGCTGACCGGCGGCGCGCATTTGACCGACGCCAGCAACGCCAGCCGCACCAGCCTGTTGCCGCTTGCCGGCGCGACGTGGGAACAGGGACTGTGCGACATGTTCGGGGTTCCGCGCGGCGCGTTGCCCGAAGTCGTCGACAACGCCGGACCATTCGGCACGACTGCGGGCGAACTGCTCGGCGCGGCGCTCCCGATCTGCGGGCTGGTCGGCGATCAGCAATCGGCAACGATCGGGCAGGGCTGCCTTGCCCGCGGCGAGACCAAGGCGACCTACGGGACGGGCGCGTTCGTGCTTGCCAACATGGGCAGCGACGTCCCGCGATCGGGCCACCGCTTGCTCGGCACGGTGCTGTGCCAGATCGGCGGCCAGCGTACCTATGCGCTCGAAGGCTCGGTGTTCGTGGCCGGCAGCCTGGTCAAATGGCTGCGCGACGGACTTGGCATGATCAAGGAAGCGGGCGAAACCGCGGCGCTGGCGTCTTCGGTGGCGGATAGCGGCGGGGTCGTCGTCGTCCCCGCGCTTTCGGGGCTGGGCGCGCCGCACTGGAAGCCCGAGGCGCGCGGCAGCATCAGCGGGCTGAGCTTTGCGACAACCCGGGCGCACATCGCGCGCGCCGCGCTCGAAGCGATGGCCCAGCAGACCCACGACCTTGCGACCGCGTTCGCCGCCGATGGTGCGGGCTGGACTTCGCTCAGGATCGACGGCGGGATGAGCGCCAACGACTGGATGGCGCAGGACCTTGCCGATATCCTCCAGCTCCCGGTCGAACGCCCGGCCTCGGTTGAAACGACGGCGCTGGGCGCAGCGATGCTCGCGGCGCTTGGCGCGGGGTGGTTTGCGACGCTCGAAGAAGCCGCGGCGGCAATGCGGGGCGGCGTGCGCACTTTCCACCCGGCGATGGCCGGCGAAGTCAGGGCGAAGCGCCTCGCCGCCTGGGCGAAGGCGCTGGCCTGCGTTTAGCCGGCAACGCTCCGGCTGAGCCGTTCACGCAGCCGCGCGACGGCGCTGGGGGCTTCGGCCTCGCGCTCACGCCACGCCATCTCGAGGCGGACCACGCGCGCATAGAATCGCTCCGACGCGGCGACGACGCTGCGCAATTCGGGCGCTAACAGCGCCACGCGCTCGGCCTCGCCGCCGGGGAAGTCGGCAGGCAGGCGGCCATGGCGGCGAAGCTGGAATTCGGTGAGATCGCCGGCGAAGTAGGCGCGGTGATTGAGCAGCCAGGCGATCGCGTGCATCATCCTGGTCGTCGTGCGCAATGCTTCGCACGACAGGGCGATGCGCCCGGAGTCTTCGCCATGCCCTGCGCTATTCGCCAGCGCGGCGTCGAGCCGGCCGGACATGTCGAATGCAGCGCGCACCTCGTCCGAAAGGACAAGCGCCTCGCAGTACAGACCGTCGACGATCCGGGGATTGATGCTGGCAGGTTCGGACATCTGCGGCGAGCGTTAGACCCGCGGATTCGCGTGTGCCAATCCGTTCGCGCGGGTTTTACCCGTCAAATCGGGACTGTCCCGGCGCGGCACGGTTTTGCCCGGCGCGCCGCGGGCCGCACGCCTCAAGCAATTATGTCGGGGATCAGATAGTCGTGGAGCAGGGCGATCTGGTCCTTGAGCTTGAGTTTGCGTTTTTTCAGGCGCGCGATCTGCAATTGGTCGCCGGGCCCGCCTGCGGCACCTGCGCCGGCCAGCGCATCGATCGCGGCATCGAGGTCGCGGTGATCTATCTTCAAGAGTTCCAGGCGCTTGCGCATTTCCTCTTCGCTCACGCCGGCTGCCCCAACTCTCAATTCCTTAAAAACAGCCCGCCGGATAGCAGGTTGTCGCAGTCGCTGCGCCGTTTGTCGCAGACCCCTTAGGGGACTTCGCAAGATAGGCTTAATCTGCTTGGATGACAATTGCAGGTGGCCCAGCCGCTACGCTGAGTCGTCGTCCCGAGCCGTCTCCACTGGCGGGTCGGTTAAGCCCCCGGCCGCGGGATTGCGGCCACTCAGATGGAGTGCCTCCATGGAAACATCGCACGTCAGCGCCTTGCAGCTCAAGCACGCCGGGATCGATCGCCAGATCCAGCAGGAACGCAGCCGCCCGCACCCCGACGACGCGACGCTACAGGGCCTCAAGAAGCGCAAGCTGGCGCTTAAGGAAGCCATCTACCACGATTGAGCCATAGCACGGCCCGCCGGTCGCTTCGCGCGTTTCCAAAACGCCGCGATTGCGATAGGCGATGGCAATGCTGACCGCCGCCGCCGCCGCCCGGACGATCCTGACCCGCCTGCACGAGGTCATGGCATCGCGCAGCCACGCGCAGGCCAAGCTCAACACCGTCGTCCAGACGATCGCCACCAGCCTCGATAGCGAGGTCTGCTCGGTCTACCTGCTGCGCGAGGGGATGCTCGAACTGTTCGCGACCGAGGGTCTGGCGCAGGAAGCCGTGCACGTCACGCGGATGGCGATCGGCGAGGGACTGGTCGGCACGATTGCCGAACAGTGCGGAACGCTCAACCTGGCCGAAGCGGCTTCGCACCCCGATTTCCAGTATCGGCCCGAGACCGGCGAGGACAAGTTCCACTCGTTCGCCGGGGTGCCGATCGTGCGCCGCGAGCGCGCGGTCGGCGTGCTCTGCGTCCAGCACGTCGAGCCGCGGCGGTACGAGGAAGTAGAGATCGAGGCGCTGCAGACCGTGGCGATGGTGGTCAGCGAACTGATCGCCAATGCCGAGCTGGTCGACGAGGACGAGGCCCGCAGCCTGGCCGCGCTGTCGACCGATCCCGAACGGCTCACCGGGCTGCCGCTGGTCAAGGGGCTCGCCAGCGGGATCGCGGTGTTCCATCAGCCGCGGATCACCATCGAGCATGTCGTTGCCGAGGACACCGATGCGGAACGCCAGCGGGTCTACAGCGCGTTCGACCGGATGCGCGAACAGATCGACAAGATGGCGAGCCAGGCCGAATTCGGCGCCGGCGGCGAACACGAAGAGGTCCTCGCAACCTATCGGATGTTCGCTTACGACGAAGGCTGGAGCCGCCGGATCAACGAAGCTATCGACAGCGGGCTGACCGCCGAGGCGGCGATCGAGCGCGTCCAGCAGCGCACCCGAATGCGGATGCGCCAGATCGACGATCCGCTGCTCGCCGACCGGATGCACGACCTGGAGGATTTGGCGAACCGCTTGCTGCGGATCGTCTCGGGCCAGCTCGGCACCGCGGCCAGCCAGGGCCTGCGCAGCGACGCGATCCTGATCGCGCGCAACCTCGGCCCGGCGGAGCTGCTCGAATACGACAAGCGCCGGCTCAAGGGCGTGATCCTCGAGGAAGGTTCGCTTACCGCGCATGTCGTCATCGTCGCGCGGGCGATGGGCATTCCCGTGCTCGGGCGAGTACGCGGGCTGCGCGGCGCGGTGCGCGAGGGCGACCATCTGCTGCTCGACGGCGACCAGGGCAGCGCCACGGTGCGCCCCGCGCCGGCGATGGTCGAGGCTTTCGAAGCGCGCTTCGCCAAGAGCCGGGAACGCCAGGCAGGTTATGCCGCGATGCGCGATGTCGAGCCGTTCACCCGCGACGGCTCGCGCGTAACGGTGATGATCAATGCCGGGCTGCGCGACGATCTGCCGCTGCTGGGGCTGACCGGGGCCGATGGCATCGGGTTGTTCCGCACCGAGTTCCAGTTCCTCGTTTCGGCGACGCTGCCCGCGCGCGAACGCCAGACCCGGCTTTACCGCGATGTCCTCGACAGCGCGGGCGACCGCCCGGTTGTGTTCCGCACGGTCGATATCGGCGGCGACAAGGTTCTGCCGTATTTGCGCCACAACGACGGCGAGGTCGAAGAAAACCCGGCAATGGGCTGGCGGGCACTGCGCGTCGCGCTCGACCGCGAGGGCCTGATGAAATCGCAGGCGCGCTCGCTGCTCGAAGCGGCGGCCGGGCGCACGCTCAACGTGATGTTTCCGATGGTGTCGGAAGTGTGGGAATTCGACGCCGCGCGTGCGGTGTTCGAAGCCCAGCTCGGCTGGCTGCGCAAACAGAAGAAAAGGCTTCCCGATGCGATCCGCTACGGCGTGATGCTCGAGGTTCCGGCGCTTGCCGAAATGCTCGATCAGCTTGCGCCGAAAGTCTCGTTCCTGTCGATCGGGACCAACGACCTCACGCAGTTCCTGTTTGCCGCCGACCGTTCGAACCCCAAGCTGGCCGAGCGGTACGACTGGCTCAGCCCGGCGATCCTGCGATTTATCAAGCGGGTTCTGGCGGGCACGACCGGGTTTCCCATCGACGTTACGGTGTGCGGCGAGATGGGCGGGCGCCGGCTCGAAGCGCTTGCCCTGATCGGGCTCGGGATCCGCCGCCTGTCGATCACCCCCGCGGCGGTCGGACCGATCAAGGAACTGGTGCGGCGGATCGACGTCGCCGAAATCGGCGCGGCAATGAACGGCTGGCTGGCGCAGCCTCCGCCAAACATGCGCGCTGCGCTGACCGAATGGGCGATTGCGCACGCCATTGAAATCGATTGAGTTAAAAAGTTCCCGCTTTTTATAAATAAAACCCCGCTTCGTCCCAGAGACCCCACGCTTCGCCCCCCGGAGGGCGGGTCGGGGGATATGCGGCGTTGACTCCGGCCGCGTCCGCAGGCTTTTGAGAACCGGGGCGCCAATAACCAAGAACCGGCGGGATCGGATGGTCGCATTACTCGAAGAAAACGTGGCTGAACTGCCACTGGAAGCCGTGGGCGCGCGCCTGCGCCGGGCGCGCGAGGCGCGCGGGCTCAGCCGTGCCGACATCTCGCACCTGACGCGCATAACCGAGCGCCATCTGGAACTGATCGAACAGGGCGACTTCGCCGCGCTGCCATCGCGCACGTATGCCACCGGATTTTCCCGGACATACGCCAAGGCCGTCGGGCTCGACGATCAGGTCATCGTGCAGAGCGTGCGCGAGGTTCTCGATGGCGGCGACATCCGCACCATTCCGCGCGCGCAAGGCGCCTTCGAACCGGGCGATCCGGCGCGCATCCCGACCGCACGATTCGCGTGGATCGCCGCGCTCGCCGTGGTCGCGCTGATAGCTGCAGGCATGGTGTTCTGGCGCACGTATTACATGCCGGCCGCGGCGCTGCCCCCGCTCGAGGATCCGCTGGCCACTGCCGGGCCGCACGAGCCTGTTCCCGGCGCGCCCGCTACGGCCGACGAGGCAGCGGCCACCGCCGCTTCGGCGGTGACGCTCACCGCCACCGCAGACCGCGTGTGGATCAAGGTAACCGATGGGGCGGGCCAGCAGCTCGTCCAGAAGGAACTCGCCCGCGGCGAAAGCTATACCCTTCCCGGCGGCACGCAAACCGCGCTGCTCGAAACCGCGCGCCCCGACGCCCTGGCTATCGCGGTGGGCGGAAAGCCGGTCCCCGCGCTTGCCGACCGTCAGATGGCGCTTCGGAACGTGCCGATTACCGCAGCGGCGCTGCTCGTACGCGGGGCGCCGGCTATCAGTGCAGGCAGCGGTGTGTCGGTGACCGGCGGATCGGTGGCGGCACCCGGCCAAGTCCCGCAGGTTCGAGCTCGGTCCGAACCGCGCGCTGCCGCGTCCCGGGCACCAGTGGCGCGCGATCCCGCGCCGCGCGCTCCGGCCAGGGCGATGCCGTCCGCGCCGATCAATCTCCTGCCGCCCGCTCCCCCGCCTTCTGCCGGGCCAGCCGCGCCGACGTCTGGCGCGACCTGACGCCGCCGCCTTCGGTTCCGCGCTCTCGACACTCGCGGCTTGCTCGGGCAAGCAGAGCGCTTAGTTCGGTTTGACGTCACGCCGCCGCCGCGAGCGCGGCGGGCCAGCAACAGGATCGTTTCAATCCATGCGCTCATTCTTCAACTCCGCTCGCCGCCTGTTGCCCGCGTTGGGGGCCGCCGCGCTGCTGGCATCGAGCGCTATGCCGGCGCATGCCGCGGACGCCAATTCGGCGGAATTGCGCCTGCGCCGCGCCGAAGCCGAAATTCGCGCGCTCCAGCGCCAGGTTTTCCCCAACGGCGGGGACGGCAAGGTGTTCACTGCCGAAATCAATCCGGCAGTTCCCGGCACTGCGCCCGCAGCCGCGCCCGCGACGACCCCGGTGACCGACCTGCTGACGCGGATGGACGCCGTCGAAGCGTCGCTCGCCAGATTGACCGCGCAGGGCGAGGAAAATGCGCACAAGTTGTCGCTGCTGACCGCGCGGATCGATGCGCTGGCCCCTGCGGTTGCAACGCCGAGCGCCGGAAATCCGGCGATCGTCCTGCCGTCTACAGCCGCCGGGGCGCCGACATCCGCGGCGGTCACTGCCGCAGCGCCGGTTCGCGCCAGCGCTCCGGTCACGCCGACGGCGGCGCGGGTCGCTGCGGTGCGGGCGGTGGTCAAGCCGCAGACCGGCGACACCGGCGATGACGAGTACAGTTATGGCTACCGCCTGTTCGACGCCAAGCTCTATCCTGAAGCGCAACAGCAACTGCAGATGTTCCTGACCCGCTATCCGCGCCACGCCCGGATCAGCTACGCGCGCAATCTGCTCGGCCGCGCGTATCTCGAAGATGGCAAGCCGCGCGATGCCGCGACCTGGTTCCTGCAGAACTACCAGGCCGGCAAAACCGGCGACCGCGCGCCCGACAGCCTGCTCAACCTTGCCGAAGCGATGCACCGGCTGAGCGATACCCGGCGCGCCTGCATCGCGCTGTCCGAATTCAGCGAAACCTACCCCGCCGAAACCGCCGGCCGGCTCAAGAGCCAGTACGATGCGCTGCGCCGCGGGGTTACCTGCAATTGATAGGCCGCAAGCACCCGAGCTGACCGCACGCTTTGCTACCGCGCTCGATGCGCTGTGGCCCGAGCGTGGCGGGAGCCGCCTTGCGCTGGCAGTGTCGGGTGGACCCGATAGCCTCGCGCTGCTGCTCCTCGCGCACGGCGCGCTGCCCGGGCGAATTGCCGCGGCCACGGTCGACCACGGATTGCGGCCGGAAAGCGCCGACGAGGCGGCCATGGTCGGGGCAGTTTGCGCCACGCTGGGCGTGCCACATGCCGTTATTGCGATCGAAGTCGCTGCGGGGAATGTCTCGGCGGCGGCAAGGACCGCGCGCTATCGGGCGTTGGCGGGCTGGATGGGCGATGCCGCCCTGGGCGCGCTGGCCACCGCACACCACCTCGACGACCAGGCCGAGACGCTGCTGTTGCGCCTCAACCGCGGAAGCGGGGTCGCCGGGCTTGCCGGGGTTCGCGCGCGCGGGATCGTGCCGGGGTGCTCGCTGCCGCTGCTGCGCCCGGTCCTCGGGTGGCGGCGGAGCGAACTGGCGCACCTGGCGGCGACTGCCGGGCTGGTCGCGGTCGACGATCCGAGCAACCGCGATCCGCGTTACGACCGCGCGCGGCTGCGCATGAACCTGGCCGCCGCAGACTGGCTCGATCGTGCGGCGATCGCGGCCAGCGCGGCGCACATCGCCGATGCCGACGCTGCGCTCGAATGGGCGGCGGCCCGCGAATGGCGCGAGGCGGTGACGCGTGCCGGGCTGGGTTTGACCTATCGCCCGCAGGCGCCGCGCGCGGTGGCGCTCAGGGTCCTGGCCCGCCTCGTGACCGAACTCGGCGAGGCGCCCGCGCGGGGCGCGGCGCTGGCGCGGCTGTTCGACACGCTGGTTGCGCGCCAGCCCGCTTCGATCGGCAATCTCGTGGCGCGGCCGTTGGCGGACGGGTGGAGCTTTACCAAGGCGCCTCCGCGGCGGGGCTAGGCGCGCGGCGGGGCTAGGCGCGCGGCGCCAGTCCGGCCGCTTTCATCCGCCAGACGAGCTGTTCGAACCGGTCCTGGCCGAAGAACGGCTCGCCGCCGAACACCATCAGGGGCACGCCGTAATGCCCGCCCTCGCGCTGGGCGGCCTCGTTGGCGCGCAGCGCTTCGTCGAGGCGAGCTGCGTCGGCGACGACGACGCGGTCCATGTCTGCCAGATCGCAGTCCGCTTCTGCCGCCGCGCGGGCGAGGTGGTCGCCCTCGTGCCAGCCCTTGACCGTGCCGTCCCACAGCACCCGGCTGATCGCATCGGTAAATTCGAGTGAGCGGCGTTCCAGTTGCGCGGCGGCGCCGAGCCGCGTCAGCCGGTGGATGTAGGGCTGATGCTCGGCGACATCGAGGCTCGCCATGTCCTGCACGATCGGGTCGGGTCGGGGAAAGCGGAACGGAATACTTTCGCGTTTGGCGACACGGCTGGAGTCGAGCACGACATAGCGCGCGAATTGCGGATTGGCGCG
>JANXSP010000053.1 GCA_025356575.1 Novosphingobium sp. | reverse complement strand
CCGAGGTGCCCGTGCTCCACGCCGGCGAGCTGGTCGGCACGCGGCGCCATTTCGACGAGCGGCTGACGGTGTTCCTGCTTTCGCGGCGCAACGCGCGCGGCGCGCAGCGGCTCGGGCGCTATACCGCGGCGGCCGAGTTCTGGTCCGAGCGGTGGGACAGCCTGCTCGCCCAGGTCGCGCAAGGGCCCGCGCGCTGGACCGCTCCCGAAGGCGCGCCCGACGCGGGCGACGAGCAGGCCGCGGTCCGCGCCGCCGAACGGCGCCATGCGCTCGACGAACGCGAAGAAAGCGCCGCGTTCGGCCGAAACCGCGGAATATAGGGGTGGGCGCGGCGTGAACAGCGTTGTGGCACCCTGGCCGGGCGCCGATGCCCGAAAATGGCAGAACCGCGGGGGCTGCTCGCAGTCGGGGGAAGGCGACACCTGGGTGACACGCCGTCACCCTGTGTCGCCGGGTCGCCGACCGTCGTGGTCGATCGCGAGCGTCCTGCGGGCGCTCCATCACCGATAGCCACCACCGATAGCCACCACCGGCAACCGCCGCGATTGCGCCCAGCCCCGGTTTGCGGCTAGGCGCGCGGCGATGGCCGATCTTTATCTCAAGGCGCTCCAGTCCGAGCGCAAGGCGCTGTGGGCGACATGCCGGCTCAAGGGATTGCCGCGCGGTTCACCCGAACGGCTGCGGCTCGTCGAGATCGACGCGAAGATCGCCGCGCACGCAGCGCGCGGAAGCTAGCGCCCAATCCGGCGCGGCTCAGACTCGCTTGGTATTCTCCAGGCCGGCGACGATCCCCGGCTTCTGCGAGGGGTTGGAGGCGTTCTGCTTCTTGGGCTTTTCAGCCTTGGGCTTGCGCGTTTCCTTGCTCGATTTCATCTGGCCCTTGGCCATGGCGGTGTCCTTTCGAAGGGTTGATCGCGGGCGATGTTGGGCCGCTGCGGCGCGCTTGTCGAGCCGCTATCGGTTCCGGGCGAGCCGCACCAGCGCCTCGTCGAGCGCCTGGAGGAACCGCGAACGATCCGCCTTGGCGAACGGTGCGGGGCCGCCGGTGATGGCGTCCCTGTTACCGGCAGCCCCGACCCGCAGGTCGGCCATGATCGCGCGGGTGGCGATCGCGCCGCCGATGCTTGCCGCGGTGAACGGCTTGCCCGTGGGGGCGAGGACTACGGCCCCGGCCTTGAGCGCGCGATCGGCCAGCAGGATGTCGCCGGTGACGACGACCGCGTCGGGGCCGGCCGCCTCGGCGATCCAGTCGTCGGCGGCATCGAACGCCGCGGAAACGACGATGCGACTGACCAGCGGGTGGTCGGGCACGCGCAGCCGGGCGTTGCTGACCACGCTGACCGCCGCGTCATGGCGCAAGGCGACGCGGTAGATCTCGTCCTTGACCGGACAGGCGTCGGCATCGACCAGGATACGGCTCATCGCCGCGGCCTGGCACGGCGCGGCGGCGGGTTCAAGCCACCGGACCCGGCGCGCGCGCCGCAACCGGCGTCAGAACGTGCCCGGAACCTCGCGGGCCGCGGTCACGCTCATGTCGCCGTCGAGCAGCCGGCCCGGTGCAGAGGCGGACTGCGCGCTTTGCCCGCCGCTTGCGGTGATCGGGGTGCAACTGCGCCCGGCGAGGAAATCGAGCGCGACGCGCAGCGAGGTTTCCGCCGGATCGCCGAGCGCGTGGGTGAAGTCGTCGCCCGCCGAGCAGGTCGAGGGGATGCGGCTGGCAAGCCCGGTGTAGTAGTCGCCCTCATGATTGGCGTTTTCGGTGCGGAAGGCGATCACCCGCAAGCGGTCGTCGCAGGCGGCCTTGTCGAGCGCGATCTGGCCGACCGGCTTGCCATAGGTGTTGGTGCCGATCAGCCCGTCGTTGGTGCCCAGATAGGGCTTGAACGCGTTGATCAGCAGCTCGCTCGCCGATGCAGTGCCGCCGGTGCCGATGAACGCGATCTTCATCGCCGAGATCGATTGCGACTGCGCCGCGAACAGCTTGGTGGAATTGTTGTTCGATTTCTCGGGGCGGAAGGTGGTGTAGCTGAACACCTGCCCGCTGCGGTCGCCGCCGAGCAGGTTGCCGAACAGTTCGGAAATCGAGACCAGCCCGCCGCCGTTGTAGCGCAGATCGACCACGACCTGGCTGATCCCCTGCGCGCGGAACCCGGCGAACGCGGAACGCAGCGCCGGATCGGCGGTATCGATGAACGTGCGCAAGTTGATGTAGCCGACCTTGGTTCCCCCGTTGTCGAGGATCTTCGAACCGTAGCGCGCCGAAACCGGGGTGATCTCGTAAGGGCCCTTGGTCACGGTAAGGTCCTTGGTGACCCCGCCGGTGATCACGCGCAGGACTTTGGTGATGCCCCCCGTGCTCGGTCCGAGCGCCGCCGAGACCCCGGCCGAACCTTCGGCGGCGAAGATCGAGGACACGGTCCGCAAAGTCGCCGCGCTGTCGCCGATGGCGATGATCTCGGTCCCGCGGTCGATCCCGGCGGAAAGCGCGGGAGCGCCTTCGTAGGCCTCGACCACGAAGAGCCGGGCGTTGACCGAATCGTAGCTCAGGCGGATGCCGAACCCGGCGCTGGCGCCCGAGGCGTAGAACGCGTTCTCCTGCGCGATCGAGGTCAGATAGGTGAAATAGCGGTCCTTCGACTGCGCCCGCGCCGGCGCGGTCAAGGCATCGAGATAGGGACTGGGGTCGGTGTAGGCCGCAGGGTTGACCGTAGCGTCGAGCAGATCGGGGAACAGGTACCATTCCTTCATCTGCGCCAGGACCCAGTCCTCGCGCTCACGGACCGAGCAGCCAGCCGCCGCAGTGGTGGCGGTCGAGGTTGGGGTCGGGGTGGCCGATGTGCTCCCGCCGCCCGACGACGTATCGCCTCCGCCGCACCCGGCGAGCGTGGCAACCAGGGCGAGCAGGACGGGAAACTGGCGGTGGCGCATGGCGAACCCTCGAACGGTAAAGCTTTGGACAAACAAGCACTTGCGCTTGCGCGCCAGACACCATGATAAACCCGCCCGCCTTATGCGCGCAATCCTGAACCGCAGCTTATCGGGTCGCGCGTAGCACCCGGCGCGGCCACTCGATCACCTCGCCGAGCCAGAGCGCGGCCCAGACCAGGACCGGCTGCGCGAACATCCGCGGAATGTGATAGCCCCAGCCAAGCTGGGGATGGGCCCGCGCCATGTCGATAAACATGTGGTTGATGTTGGCAGGGAAAACGCAGACCGCGTAAAGCGCCAGGCCGATCCCGCCCACGCGGCGCAGCGGCTTGCTCCACGGCTGGACCAGCGCTGCGGCGCCCGCCAGCTCGGCGATCCCGGTCAACAAGATGACCGCCGCGGGCCACGGCACCCAGTGCGGGGTGATCGCAAGGAACGGCGCGGGGCGGAGCAGGTGAAACACCCCGGCGACCGCATAAAACAGCGCGAGCAGCGCGCGCGCGGCGCTGCGGATCATCCGACGGTGACGCCTTTCCAGAACGCGATCCGGTCGGTGACCTGGGATGCGGCGCTCTTGGGCTCGGGATAATACCAGGCGGCGTCGCGGTTGATTTCGCCGCCGACTTCGATCGAGTGATACCGGGCGGTGCCTTTCCACCCGCACACGCTGGTCGTGGTGCTGTCGCGCAGCACCGCGGGGTCGACGGCGCTGCGGGGAAAGTAGTGGTTGCCTTCGACCACGACGGTTTCATCGCTGCGGGCGATGACGTGGCCGTTCCAGCGTGCTTCGATTGTCATGGCGCAAGAGTGCGCGGCCGGCGCGGGTGAGTCAATGCGAAGCGGCATGGCCCCGCGCGGTGCTTCATGGCATGATCGGGCGATGACGATCCGCACGGGCATCGGTGGCTGGACCTACCCGGAATGGCGGGGCGGGGCGTTCTTTCCCGCGGGGCTGCGCCAGGCCGACGAGCAGGCTTACGCGGCCCGAGCGGTGGCGGCGATCGAGGTAAACGCAACCTTCTACCGGCTGCAGAAGCCCGCAACCTTCAGGTCCTGGCGCGCGGCTGCACCGCCGGGTTTCGTCTATACGCTCAAAGGCTCCCGGTTCGTTACCAACCGCAAGGAACTGGCGAGTGCGGGTCCGGGGCTGGCCAACTTCCTCGCCCAGGGGATCCTCGAGCTCGGCGACATGCTCGGGCCGATCGTGTGGCAACTGGCGGTGACCAAGCGCTTCGATCCCGGCGACATCGCGGCGTTCTTCGCGCTGCTCCCGGCCAGCCACGAGGGGGTGCCGCTGCGCCACGCAATCGAGGTGGGACACCCAAGCTTTGCCTGTAGCGAATTCATCGCCCTCGCCCGCGGGTCGCGGGTGGCGGTCGTATGGTCGGACCATCCCGAACGCACGCCGATCGCCGATCGCACCGCCGGGTTCGTCTACGCCCGGCTCCAGGGGATGCGCGCCGAATGCGCTACCGGCTATCCGGCGGAGCAGCGCGTGAAGCTTGCCCGGATGGGGCGCATGTGGTCGCAGGGCCGGGCGCCTCCCGGCTTGCCCTATGTCGATCCGCCCGCCGCCAGCACAGGAGACGGCGGAGACGTCTTCCTGTTTTGTATCAACGGTGCCAAGGAACGTGCACCCGCTGCCGCGATTGCGCTGGCCGCCGAGATCGAGGCCATTCGATGAAATCTTTTGCCGTTTCGTCTGCCCTGGCGCTGGCGCTTGTCGCCAGCGGTGTATCCGCCGCTCCCGCCTCGCCCGAGGCGGTCGCCGCAGCCGCGCTCCGCGCCGCGCCGGTATGGGACGGCCACAACGATGTGCCCGAACAGATCCGCGCCCGCCGTAACGACATGCTCGCCGGGTTCGATTTCCGCGACACCACCAATACCGCCGATCCGGCCAGGAAGTTCAAGCCGATGCAGACCGATCTCATCCGCTTGCGCCGCGGGCATGTCGGCGCGCAGTTCTGGTCGGTCTATGTCGATGCCGGGCTCAGCGACACGCAGGCCGTGCAGGCCACGATCGAGCAGATCGACCTGACCCGCCGGCTGATCGCGATGTATCCGGGCGAGATGCAGTTCGTGACCACTGCCGACGAGGTTGCCGCGGCGATGCGCGCGGGCAAGATCGCCTCGCTGATGGGGATGGAAGGCGGCCACTCGATCGGCAATTCGCTGGCCGTGCTGCGCCAGGAATACGCGCTCGGCGCACGCTACATGACGCTCGCGCATTTCAAGAACAACGCCTGGGCCGACAGCGCGACCGACGCCCCGGCGCACGGCGGGCTGACCGATTTCGGCAAGGACGTGGTGCGCGAAATGCAGCGCATCGGCATGCTCGTCGATCTCAGCCATGTTGCCGAAACCACGATGATGGATGCGCTCGACGTGGCCAAGGCCCCGGTGATCTTCAGCCACTCGGGCGCGCAAGCGATCAACGGCCATGCGCGCAACGTCTCGGACGCGGTGCTCGACCGGGTCAAGCCCAATGGCGGGATCGTCATGGTCAACACCTACGCGACCTATGTCGGACCCGCGCTGCGCGACTGGGTCGCGCGGCAGGCAGGGCAGAAGGCGTATTTCGAGGCGTTCAATCGCGGTAATCCGGCGGCCGCGGCGGCGGCGCTGACCGCGTGGACCGCCGCCAATCCGGCGCCCCCCGCGACCATTTCCGAAGTCGCCGATCATATCGACCATATCGTCCGCCGGATCGGCATCGACCATGTCGGGATCGGCGGTGACTTCGACGGGATCGAATTGACCACGCAGGGCATGGACGACGTGTCGACCTATCCCGCGCTGTTCGTCGAACTGGCCCGGCGCGGCTACAGCCAGGCCGATCTGGAGAAGATCGCGAGCGGCAACATGATGCGCGTGCTGCGTGCCGCCGAAGCGTACGCCGCCGCGCACCGCAGCGATCCGCCGATCGAGAACCCCACGACGTTCTGAGCAGCGCCGCAGCGCCGTTATTGCGTCGGGGTCGCCTGACCGCTGACTTCGCCGATCGTCGAGGGCTGATCGCTGTTGCCGGCCTTGAGCACCCAGATCGCGGTGAGCGCAACGATCGCCAGGACCAGGCTGATGATCAGGACATAGCGGACGATATGCGGGGTCGATCCGCCGCGCGCCTCGTCGGTATCGACATGAACTTCATCGCCGCGTTGTTCCATGATTAATTCCCGTCTGATTGTTCGGATCATTGTCCGAGTGCGTTGCGTTCTCCTAGCCGAAACCGGGCTAGTCGCGCAAAAGTTCGTTGATCCCGGTCTTGGCCCGCGTTCGCGCGTCGACCGTCTTGACGATGACCGCGCAATACAGCGATGGGCCGGGGCTGCCATCGGGCAACGGTTTTCCGGGCAGCGCGCCGGGCACGACCACGGCATATGCCGGGACGCTGCCGATATGGATTTCGCCGCTCGCGCGGTCGACGATTTTGGTCGATGCACCAAGGTAGACGCCCATCGACAAGACCGCGCCTTCACCGACGCGAACCCCTTCGGCGACTTCGGAACGCGCGCCGATGAATGCGCCGTCCTCGATCACGACGGGCCCCGCCTGAAGCGGTTCGAGCACGCCGCCGATCCCTGCGCCGCCCGAGATATGCACCCCGCTGCCGATCTGCGCGCAGCTTCCGACCGTCGCCCAGGTATCGATCATCGTGTTCTCGCCAACCCGCGCACCGATATTGACGAAGCTCGGCATCAGCACCGCGCCGCGCGCGATATGCGAACCGCGCCGTACGACTGCGCCGGGAACCACGCGGAAGCCCGCCTCGCGAAAGCGGTTCTCGCCCCAGCCAGCGAACTTGGACGGCACCTTGTCATAAGCCGGTGCGCCTGCCGCACCGCCCGGAACCAGCATATTGTCATAGAGCCGAAACGACAGCAGCACGGCCTTCTTGAGCCACTGGTTGACCCGCCATCCGCCCGCTCCGTCGGGCTCGGCGACGCGCGCCGCGCCGCTGTCGAGCAATTCGAGCACCGCATCGACGCTCGCGGCAATGTCGCGGCGGGCCGGGGTCACCTCCTCGCGCTGGTCCCAGGCGGCTTCGATGGCGGCTTCAAGATCGGTCATCGGGTGTGGTCCTGTTGGCTGCCGCGGCGCGTCGTTCGATACCCTTGCTCGCCTATCACCCGGCGGCTGCGGGGCCAAGCGCGCCTCGCGAAACGCGCTGGAAAGCATTATCTTGCAAACTGTGCGGTAATGCGGTCCCGCGGCGTTAAGGTTGCGGCCAGCCGGGAATGCCTAGCGGCACACGACACAGGCGGGAAAAGCCAATGATGCTCGACCTTTGGGTTCCGGATCGACGACTTGCGCAGGCGCCGGCCTACCTGCCGGCCCACCTGGCGGTATGCCGTCGCGGAGCGGGTCTTCTCGCAGTCCCGGCCGTTTTGCTGCTCGGCGCGTGCGGGGGCGATACCGGCGGCGGGCCGATCAGCACCCCCGCGCCTATTTCGGCGCCCGCTCCGGTGCCGACACCTTCGCCGACTCCGATCCCGACTCCGGCACCGTCTCCGACCCCAACTCCGTCTCCGTCGCCAGCACCGACCCCCACTCAGCCGACCGCGGCAAGCTTCCAGACCAGCGAATACTTCCGCTCCGATGGTCCCGAGTTCCACCGTGCGATCCCGGCGTGGCAGACCGGGGCGACAGGCGCGGGGATCACGATCGGGATCGTCGATAGCGGGATCGACAGCGCCAACCCCGAATTCGCGGGGCGCATTTCCTCCGCCTCGGCCGACATCGCCGGCAACCGCGGGATCATCGGCGAGGACGACCACGGCACCAGCGTCGCGCTGGTCGCCGCCGCGGCGCGCAACAACAGCGGGATCATGGGCATCGCCTACAACGCGACGATCCAGATGCTCCGCGCCGATACCCCGGGCAGTTGCGCTACCGCCGATCCCAAGATTCCCGACAGCGGCTGCGATTTCAAGGATACCGATATCGCTGCCGGGGTCGATCGCGCGGTCCAGGCCGGGGCCAAGGTCATCAACCTATCGCTCGGCGGTTCGGCTCCATCGGCAGCGATGATCGCCTCTGTAACCCGCGCCGCCAACGCCGGGATCGTGGTCGTCATCTCGGCAGGCAACGACGGCGCATCGACCGATCCCGCGATCGATCCGAGCAATCCCGATCTGTTCGCCAGCGGGCTACGCAAGGCCGGCAATGGCAACGTCATCATCGCCGGGTCGGTTGGGTCCACGGGAACGATCTCCGCGTTCAGCAACCGCGCCGGGGCAGAAGCGGCCTCGTTCCTTGCCGCGCTGGGCGAGCGGATCTGCTGCGTTTACGAAAACGGTGCGATCAAGGTCGGGACCAACGCTGCGGGGCAGCCGGTCAACTACGTGATCTCGGGAACGAGCTTTTCCGCCCCGCAGATTTCGGGCGCGGCGGCTTTGCTGCGCCAGGCGTTCCCCAACCTTACCGGGGTCCAGGTCGTCGATCTGCTATTGCGCACCGCGCGCGACGCGGGCGCGGCGGGGACCGACACGACTTATGGACGCGGCATCCTCGATATCGCCAATGCTTTTGCGCCGCAGGGTCAGACCGCACTGGCCGGAAGCGTCACCGCGCTGCCGCTGGGCGCGACCGCGCTCGTCACCTCGCCTGCGATGGGCGACGCGCGGTTGCGCGCGGTCCTCGGCGCGGTCGTGCTCGATAGCTATCAGCGGGCCTACACCGTCGATATCGCCGGCAACGTTCGCGGGGCGGTCGTCACGCCGCGGCTGGCGGCAGCGCTTAGCGGACAAATCCGCGGTTACAGCGCAGGCGACGCGCAACTGGCCATGGCATTCTCGGTCAGCGCGCGCGATCGTCTCGCGCCCACTGCGGCTCAAGGTGCAAGCCAACTCAGGCTTGGCCACGACGATGCCGAAAGCGCGAGCGTCCTGGCCGCGCGGGTCATTGCGCGGATTGCCCCCCATGCACAGCTCGGTTTCGCGTTTGCGCAAGGCGGTGACGGGTTGGTCGCCCAGTTGCAGGGGCGGGTCCAGCCCGCGTTCCTGATCGCCGGCGCCCCGCTCGACGATGCCGGGTTCGCACTTGGACACACCAGCGCGGTCGCGCTGCGGCGAGTGCTGGGGCGTTGGGGACTGACCGCGAGCGCGGAGCGCGGCGACGTTCTTGGCGCGTCGAACGAACGCTTCGGAGATCCGCTGACCGCGCGCCAGGCCGGCGAGCGCGCGCTGCGCTATGGACTGGCAATCGACCGCAGTTTCGGCGCTGTTTCGACCAGCATCGGCGCAAGCTGGTTGGCCGAAGACCGGACCGTCCTGGGCGCCCGAGTTCACGACGGCCTGGCGGGAGCGGGCGCCAACACGCTGTTCGTCGATCTTGCCGCCGGCTGGCAGGCGGGTCCCCGGTGGCACGTCGGCGGCGCGCTGCGTGCGGGCTACACCCAGGCGCGGCAGACGGCCTATGTCGGCGCGGGCTCGAGCCTCGTTACCAGCGCGTGGGCGATCGATGCCGAGCGCAGCGGAGTGTTCGCTGTGGGCGACCGCCTTGGCCTGCGCGTTTCGCAGCCGCTCCGGGTCGAGCGCGGGGGGCTCAATTTCGCGCTGCCGGTTTCTTACGATTATACCACGCTGCTGCCGACCATCGTGACCGAGCGGCTTGGCCTGGCGCCGCGCGGGCGCGAAATCGTTAGCGAACTCGCTTGGCACGGAACGTTGTGGAGCGGTGCGGCGGGGGCAAGCCTGTACTACCGCAAGGACCCCGGTCACTACGCCGCGCTGCCCGATGACCGGGGTATCGCCCTAAGCTGGTCGCACGGGTTCTAGTCCCGCGCTCGCGAAGCCTAAGCGCCCGCTGCCTGGGCAAACTCCCACGCCCGGTCGGCCAGCGGCTGGACCCGTTCGGACATCGCCTTGGCGTGATCGGACGAGGCGGTGCCGTCGAGCACGCGCTTCTTGATGCCCTGGATGATCCCGGCCAGGCGGAAGAAGTTATAAGCGAAATACCAGTTCATGTCGGGGACACCGCCGCGGCCGGTCGCAGCGCAGTAGCGGGCCACCATCTCGTCGAGCTCGGGTATCCCGAGCGCCTTGCGGTCGAGATCGACCACCCCAGAGCGCCCGCCGTTTTCGGTCACCCAGGCCATCGCGACATACGTGAAGTCGGCCAGCGGATCGCCGAGTGTCGAGAGCTCCCAGTCGAGCACCGCGAGCACTTCGGGGCGGTCCTTGGCATAGATCATGTTATCGATACGATAATCGCCGTGGACCACGGATGTGCGCGTCTGGTCGGGCAGCGTCGCGGGGAGCCACGCGATCAGGCGCTCCATCGGTTCCATCGTCTCGGTTTCGGCAAGCTTGTATTGGCGCGTCCAGCGCTCGACCTGACGCCCGAAGTAATTGCCCGGCTTGCCGAACTCCGAAAGCCCGGCGGCGGCGACATCGACCGAGTGAAGCGCCGCCAGCGTATCGATCATCGCTTCGTAGGTGGCGCGGCGAAAAGCGGGGGCATCGTTGGGCATCGATCCGTCCCAGATCGTCCGCCCGTCGACCATCCCCATCACGTAAAACCACGATCCGATCACGCTGTCGTCGGTGCAGAGCCCGTACTGGCGCGCGACCGGAAAGCCTTGCGTGTAGAGCCCGGCCTGAACCCTGTACTCGCGGTCGACCGCGTGGGCCGAGGGCAGGAGCGCGCCGAACGGCTTGCGGCGGAGGACGTAATTTCCCGAAGGCGCCTCGATCTTGTAGGTCGGGTTCGATTGACCGCCCTTGAACTTCGACAGGGTCAGCGGCCCGGTGAAGCCTTCGACATTGGCGTCCATCCACGCGGCGAGCTTGTCCGTGTCGAGCGCATCGGCGCCCTCGGGAACGATCGTCCCGACAAACGCGGTTTCAGCATCGATGGCGGCGCGTTCGTCGGCCATCAGGCGTCGAACACGATCACCGAACGGGCCGAATGGCCCGCGCGCATTTTGTCGAACCCGGCGTTGACTTCGCTCAGCGGAATGCGCTCGGCGATGATCGTGTCGAGATCGAGCAGCCCGCGCATGTAGAAATCGACCAGCCGCGGCATGTCGACGGGAAACCGGTTCATCCCCATCAGCGCACCCTGGAGCTTCTTGCCGCCAAGCAGGTCCATTGCCCCCAGGCTGACCCGCTGGTCGAGCGGCATCATTCCCAGGATCGTGGCGGTGCCGCCGCGGCGGAGCGCCTTGACCGCCAGCTCGGCAGAGGCCGGACGACCGACCGCTTCGATTGCGTGATCGACCCCGCCGCGGCTCAGCTCGAGGATCTGCGCCGCGGCATCGGGCGCGCCGGCATCGACGACGTCGGTCGCTCCAAGCTTGAGCGCGAGTGCACGCTTTTCGGGCATCGGGTCGGCTGCGATAATTCGCCCCGCGCCTGCGATCCTGGCGGCATTGACCGTCGCCAGCCCGACCCCGCCGCAGCCGATGACTGCGACCGTTTCACCGGGGGTGACCTTGCAAGCGTTGAAGATTGCACCGGCTCCGGTGGTGACCGCGCAGCCGAGTACCGCTGCGCGGTCGAGCGGCATCTCGGGATCGATCCGTGCGCAGGCATGTTCGTGCACCAGCATCATCTCGGCGAAGGCAGAGAGGTTGAGCATCTGGTTGACCGTGCTGCCATCCCCCGCGCGCCTGAGCCGCGGTTCGTCGGTCGGCTTGCGCCGGGTTTCGCCGCCCAGACAGAGCGCCATCCGACCGCTCACGCAGAATTCGCAGTGGCCGCAGAATGCGGAGAGGCAGGTTACGACCGCATCGCCGACCTTGACCGTGCGCACCTCGCTGCCGACCATCTCTACGATCCCCGCCGCTTCATGCCCCGGCACCGCGGGCAGCGGGTGGGGATAGGCGCCATCGATAAAGTGCAGGTCCGAATGGCACAAACCGCAAGCGGCGGTGCGAATCAGGACTTCGTGCGGTCCGGGCTTCGACACCGTGATGTCGTCGATGACGAGCCCCTGCCCGGGGGTCTCGAGGATTGCGGCCTTGGTCATTCTGTACTCCGAACCATAGTATCCAGCATCATCCCGCCTGCACGGGGATAATGCTCTTTAGCGCAAGCTTCGCACTCAGCGCGACGCGCCGATGTCGCCCGAGCTGAAGGTCGCGCCGTCGTTGCCGGGGACCGGCGCGTGGCGGGCGAACTCGATCCGAGCGATGGCGCGGGCGTGGACCTCGTCGGGTCCATCGGCGAGCCGCAAGGTGCGCTGATGCGCCCACGCCGAAGCCAGCCCATAGTCTTCCGAGACCCCGCCCGCACCGTGCGCCTGGATCGCATCGTCGATGATCCGCAGCGCCATGTTCGGAGCCTGGACCTTGATCATCGCGATCTCGCCTGCGGCGGATTTGTTGCCGACCTTGTCCATCATGTCCGCCGCCTTGAGGCACAGCAGGCGAGTCATCTCGATGTCGATCCGCGCCCGGGCGACGCGTTCTTCCCACACGCTTTGTTCGGCGATGGTCTTGCCGAACGCGACCCGCGACTGGAGCCGGCGGGCCATCTTGCCCAGCGCTTCCTCCGCCACCCCGATCGTGCGCATGCAGTGATGGATGCGCCCCGGTCCGAGGCGGCCCTGGGCGATTTCGAACCCGCGACCTTCGCCCAGCAGCATGTTCGAGGCGGGAATGCGAACGTCGTTGAGCTGGATTTCCATGTGCCCGTGTGGCGCGTCGTCATACCCGAAGACGGGCAGATGGCGGACGATCTCGACGCCCGGGGCATCGAGCTCCATCAGCACCATCGACTGCTGCTGGTGGCGCTTGGCTTCGAAATCGGTCTTGCCCATCAGGATAGCGATCTTGCAACGCGGATCTCCCGCACCCGACGACCACCATTTGCGCCCGTTGATGACGTATTCGTCGCCCTCGCGGCGGATCGAGCATTCGACGTTGGTGGCGTCGGACGAAGCCACCGCCGGCTCGGTCATCAGGAAGGCCGAGCGAATCTCGCCGTTCATCAGCGGGATCAGCCACTTTTCCTTCTGCTCGGCAGTGCCATAGCGGTGGAACACTTCCATGTTGCCGGTATCGGGCGCCGAGCAGTTGAACACTTCACTCGCCATCCCGACGCGGCCCATTTCCTCAGCGCAAAGTGCGTATTCGAGGTTGTTGAGCCCGGGACCATCGAACGCCACGCTGTCGTCGACATGCGCGCGTCCCGCCTGCGGCGGCATGAACAGGTTCCAGATGCCCTGGGCCTTGGCCCGGGCCTTTTCTTCCTCGACCACGGGAAGGACTTTCCAGCGGCTGCCTTCGGCTTGCTGGGCGTAGTAGTCGCCCATCCGCGGGCGGACATGCGCCTCGACAAACTGGCGGACGCGGTCGCGCCAGTGGCGCTGGCGGTCGGTGAGGTCGAAGTCCATGTGCCGGTCCTTTGTCCTGATCTGGCCGATGCTGCTGCGGCCGAGTCTTGTTTCGCAAATATCCCTGCCACGCCCGACAGAGCGCGCCAAGGCCAATTTAAACGTGCGGTTAAGAAGCGTCCTCTGCGCCGCCCAGCCGAGCAATCCGGCGGCGGTGATCGGCGCGCGTGATGGGATACATCGATATGCACACCAAGCTAATCGCGGCGAGCACCACCAGGGCAATGACGAAATAGAGCGCGAAGTGATCGAGTACCGGTTGCGCAACTTCACCCGGTCTGGCCCGGGCCGGAAAGCCCGATGCGCTGACGATCGTGCCGGCGAGGAATATACCCAGCCCGGTCGCACATTTCTGCGTGAAAAAGTACGCGGAGAAAAACAGTCCCTCGCTGCGTTCGCCGGTGCGTTCCTGCGAAGCTTCGACGATGTCGGCGGCCATCGATTGCGCCATCATCGCCGATGCGACCGACAAGCCGTTCGATACGGTGACGATCGTAAACAACGCCGGGATCAGTTGCGGAGAGCCGTTTGCCGGGAACATCCCGGTCATCCGCAGCGCATACGGGGCGACCCCGAGCGCGAGCGCAATGATGCCGCAAGCGACCGCTCCCGTTCGCTTTTCGATGCGGTTCTGGAGGAAGCCCACGAGCACGAATGCGCCCACCACCCCGACGAACAGGGCCAGCGAATATGCCAGGAACCCGGATTGCGGCATCAACCAGTAATACGTGAGGATGTACGTCGCGGTCGAAAAAGTCATGCCGACCATCGCGTAATTGAAGAAGGTGCTGGCGAGCAGGATGAGGAAGGCGCGATTGGCCAGGATGCTCCCGATCTTGCGCAGCGACTGGCGAAACGGCAGGCGCTCGGCCGGCGCACTTTTCAGCGCGGCGATCCGCCGATGCGTGGTCAGCGCGGCGATTAACGCGGCCACGACCATCAAGGCGGCTCCCGTCCAGCCATAGAGCCCGTAGCCATCGAGATTGAGCTGCCCCACCGGATACCGCGCCGAGGGCACCAGGAACACTCCGAATGCCAGCATCAGCATCGCCAGCCCGCCAGCCCAGGCAAAGATGAAACGCCAACGGGTCAGCGATGTGCGTTCGTCGTAATCGCTGGTCAGCCCGGGCACGACCGAAAGCGAAGGGATTTCATAGCACGAGACCGCCGCGCGCATCAGGAATGCGAACAGCAGTAGGTATCCGTATAGACGGGCGGGAGTCGTCTGCGGCGGATGCCACAACATCAACCATGCTGCGGCCATCGGCAGGATCGCGGCGTACATCCATGGATGGCGTTTGCCCCACCTGCCGTGGGTCTTGTCGCTCCAGTACCCGACGAGCGGATCGACCAGCGCATCGAGCAGAAGCGCGCAGAGCAGGATCAGCCCGACCAACTGGGCGTTGAGCCCCATTACCTGGCTGTAGAACAGCAGCAGCAGCGTGGCGAAGCCGTTGTCCTTCACCCCATAGGCGATCGAGCCGATGCCGTTACCGAGCTTGATCCGCAGCGGCAGCCGGACCGGCGCGGGCAGGCTCAACGCAGGCCGTCCTGGGCTGATGGCTGGGCCGGGGGCTGGGCTGAGGGCTGGGCCGGGGGTTGCGCCGAGGATTGGGCGGGCGCCTCGGCCAGTGCGCGCAGTGCGTCGAACATGCCCGGCGCTTCGGGGTCCCACGAATGGCGCTGGCCGATCGTCAGCCCGCCATCGACGAGCAGCGAGGTTCCGGTGATGAACCCGGCGGCTTCGCTGGCCAGAAAGGCGACGGCTTCGGCAATGTCTTCTGGCTGGCCGCCGCGCGCCACCGGCTGGGCGTTGGCGGACATCTGCGCGATCACCGCCTTGGCGGTGGCGACGCGGTCCTCGGGCATTTCGATCGACGAGGTGAAGATGTTGGTGTTGATGAAGCCGGGCAGGACTGCGTTCACGCGGATGCCATAGCGCGCCAGATCGGTCGCCGCGACCTTGGTGAGGTGGAGCACGCCGGCTTTGGCCACGGCATAGGCCGTAGGCGAATAGCCGGCGCCGGTGGCCGCTACGCTCGAGGTATTGATGATCGCCGCGCCGCCGCCGCGGGTCGAGACGCGGTCTTTCATGTGCGGCACGGCATAGCGGATGCCCAGCGCGACCGAGCGCAGCAACAGGTTCATGGTCGCGTCCCAGCCGGCGGCGTCGATCTCGTCGATCCCCGCGCGTTCGCCGCCAGCACCGGCATTGTTGAACACCACGTCGATCCCGCCGCCGCCTTCGCGTGCGGCCCGGTCCATCAGCGCGGCGATCTGGTCGGGCTCGCAGACATCGCAGGCCACTGCGGTCATCCCGGCCAGTTCCGCCGCAACCGCCTGGGCACCGGCAAAGTCGCGGTCAGCGGCGAATACCCGCGCGCCCTCGCGGGCCAGCAGGAGTGCGGTCGCGCGGCCGATGCCCGAAGCCGCGCCGGTGACGACGGCAGTCTTGCCGGTGAATCGCTCAGTGACTCGCATCGTCTCTCCAAACCGTTATGTTTTTTGCGCAGCTTAAGGCCGCTTGGACGCCGGTCAACGCTGCTGAGCCTGACGCTACGGCAAGGCGGGTATGCTTCTTCCCGAAAGCCCTAGGCGCAAATCGCCGCTTGCACGGGCTCTCCCATGGGTCTTAACCTGCCGGTTAAACGTACCACGCTCAGGAGCTTCCCCATGTCCGATCTCGAAGCGCATCGTCAGGAAATCCGCACCTGGCTCGAAGCCAACTGCCCGCCCGAAATGCGCGAGCCGATCCGCGACGAATCCGATGTCTGCTGGGGCGGGCGCCGCAACGAATTCAAGAACCCCGCGCAAAAGGCCTGGCTCGATGCCTGCGCCGCCAAGGGCTACACCGTTCCCGATTGGCCCAAGGCCTATGGCGGCGCGGGAATGAACGCGGCGGAAGCAAAGGTCTGGCGCGAGGAACTCAACCGGATCGGGGCGCGGATCCCGCTTTCCAGCTTCGGCATCTGGATGCTTGGCCCGGCATTGCTCAAGTTCGGGACCGAGGAACAGAAGGTCCACTATCTTGGCCAGATCGCGCGCGGCGAGATCCGCTGGTGCCAGGGCTATTCGGAACCCGGCTCGGGCTCCGACCTCGTCAGCCTGCAGACCTTCGGCGAGGACAAAGGCGACCATTGGGAAGTCAACGGCAGCAAGATCTGGACCAGCTATGCCGACAAGGCCGACTGGATTTTCTGCCTCGTCCGCACCGACAAGGCCGACAAGTACCAGGGCATCTCGTTCCTGCTGTTCGACATGGCCAGCCCCGGGGTAACCACCAAGCCAATCCTGCTGATCAGCGGCAACTCACCGTTCTGCGAGACCTTTTTCGATAACGTCAAGGTTCCCAAGGAGCAGCTCGTCGGCCAGCTCAACCGCGGCTGGGACGTGGCCAAGTATCTCCTCGGGCACGAACGCGAGATGATCTCGGGCGCGGGCGGCGGAGACCGGACTGCTGCGATCGGCCCGGCGCTGACGCGGGGCGGCGGGGTCGAGGATCCGATCCTGCGCGCCGAACTCGCGATGTTCGATGTCGACGCGCTGGCCTATTCGGCGATGGGCGAGAAATTCCTCGACGAGGTCAAGGTCGGCAAGAGCCATCCTGCGGCCTCCAACATGTTGAAGTATGCGGGCACCGAGCTCAACAAGCGCCGCCACGAACTGGTGATGGCTGCGGGCGGCAACCGCGCGCTCGAATGGGACAGCGAGGCTACCAACGGCGGCACCCCGGCGCGGACATGGTTGCGGACCAAGGCCAATTCGATCGAGGGTGGGACCAGCGAAGTGATGCTCAATGTCATCGCCAAGCGCATTCTCGAATTGCCCGGCGTAAGCTGAAAAAGCCTGCTCCCCTTTAGGGGAAAGGGTTGGGAGAGGGGGCTTTCCTCCCGATAACACATATGGGCCGGATGCGAGAGATTGCCCCTCTCCCCGGCCCTCTCCCCTGAAGGGGAGAGGGAGACAAAGATGCCGCTTTACCATTCCGACGACCAGGCCATGCTGGCCGATACCGCGCGCCAGTTCATCGGCGACGAAGGTGCGATTACCAAGCAGCTGCGCCATTGGCGCGATACCGGGTGCAAGGACGGCTTCGGCCACGGGCTGTGGAAGCAGTTCGCCGAAATGGGCTTTACCGGGATGCTCGTGGCCGAGGCCGATGGCGGGCTTGGCATGGGCAACGTCGAAGCGGGGATCGTACTCGAGGAGATCGGCCGCAACCTCACCCCGTCGCCGTTCCTCACCAGCAGCGTGATGGCCGCCACCGCACTGGCAGCGGCGGGGAACGAGGCGCGCGGGCGCTGGATCCCCGGCTTGATCTCGGGTGACCAGATCTTTGCGGTCGCGATCGATGAAGGCGCCAAGCACCGCCCCGAACGGATCAAGACGCGTGCCGAAAAGGCCGGCAACGGTTTCCGCCTGTCGGGCAAGAAGGACTTCGTCATCCACGGCGGCTCGGCCGACATGCTCGTGGTCGCCGCGCGCACTGCCGGGTCCGATGACGACGACGCCGGAATCACCCTGTTCGCGGTCCCGCGCGATGCCGCCGGGATGACGCAGGACGCGGTCAAGCTGGTCGACAGCTCGATCGCCACGCACGTCACGTTCGACAACGTCGAGCTCGACGGCGACGCGGTGATCGGCGAGGTTGATGGCGGACGCGCGGTGCTCGGGAAGATGCTTGCCGCGGGGCGCGTCGGTGCTGCGGCGGAGAGCGTCGGGGTCGCGCGGGGGGCGATGGACATGACCGTAGATTACCTCAAGCAGCGCAAGCAGTTCGGCAAGCTGATCGGCGAGTTCCAGGCGCTACAACACCGCACCGCGCACCTTTATAGCGAGCTCGAGATCGCCCGTGCGGTGGTCTTCAAGGCGCAGCAACTGCTCGATGGCGGCTCTGAAAAGGCGGATTTGATGGTCTCGGTAGCCAAGGCCAAGGCGGGCAAGGTCGGCGGGCTGGCTGTGCGCGAAGGCGTCCAGATGCACGGCGGGATCGGGATGACCGACGAATACGACATCGGCCTCTACATGAAGCGCGACCGCGCGCTGGCCGAGTTCATGGGCGATATGTACTATCACGCCGAACGCGTCGCCCGCCTCAGCGGGTACTGATAAAACAACGATATCGCGGGAGAGAGCATATGGATTTCGGCAAGCTGTTCAGCCTTGAAGGCCGCGTCGCATTGATCACCGGGGGCAGCCGCGGGATCGGCAAGATGCTCCTCGAAGGGTTCCTCGCCGCCGGCTGCGCGCGCGTCTACATCACCGCGCGCAAGGTCTCGGTGGTCGAGGAGACCGCTGCCGAATACGATGCGCAGTACCCCGGCCGGGTCATCGCCATCCCCGGCGACATCAGCCAGATGGACGGCATCCAGCAGCTCGCCGATGCGATCGCCGCGCGCGAGAGCAAGCTCGACATCCTCGTCAACAACGCGGGCGCGGCATGGGGCGCGGAGTTCGAGAACTTCCCCGAAGTGGGCTGGGACAAAGTGATGGACCTCAACGTCAAGACGCCGTTCTTCCTCACCCAGAAGCTGCATCCGCTGCTCAAGGCCGCCGCGACGTTCGAGCGCCCGGCCAAGGTCATAAACATCGCCTCGATCGACGGGCTGCGGCCCAATCCGTGGGAAACTTACCCGTATCAGGCTTCCAAGGCCGGGCTCATCCACCTCACCAAGCGCATGGCCGCGCGGCTGATCGACGATCACATCGTCGTCACCGGGATCGCTCCGGGGGCTTACGCCAGCGAAATGAACAAGGCCGCGCGCGACGCCGGCGACGCGGTTGGCAAGGGCATCCCCTCGGGCCGCATCGGCCAGGCCGAGGACATTGCCGCGGGCGCGATCTACCTCGCCAGCCGCGCGGGCGACTACGTCGTCGGGACCACGATCCCGATCGACGGCGGGATCGTCAACGCCTCGATCGACAAGGACCACCTCGACCCGACGGGGCACTGAGCGGACTCAAGTTGACGAAGTTGACGCGGTCCAGGGAAAAGAAGTGGACTCCGCCCGGCCGCGGCTCTGAACCCGGCCCAGGACGGGCGCGAGCCGCGTCGCCGATCGCATATCGCGCTTCGTCAGGCGCGGATTAGCGCAAAGCCGCGGAGCGCAGGACAGCGCGCAAATGGCGCTGGCTTAATGCGAATTCGCCTTCACATCGATGCACTTGGGATCAGCGCGGATGCATGCGAGGATTTCCGCCTCGCTCACGACCTCGGCATACTTTGCCTGGAGATCGAACAAACTCGCGTCGTGGGGGCCCGGCGCCCGGTCGCCGCAGGCCTCGCGCACGACGAACGGCGCGAAACCGTTCTGGAGCGCGTCGAGCGCGGTTGCGCGGATGCAGCCCGAGGTCGAGAACCCGGTGACGATCACGGTGTCGATACGCAGCGCGGTGAGCGTGGCGGCCAGGCTCGTGCCGAAGAACGCCGAGGCATATTGCTTGGTCACCACGACCTCTCCCGGCGCAGGGATCAGATCGGGGTGGAAGTCGCCCAGCGGATTGTCGTCGAGATATGCGGAAAGCGCGGGCACCTTGCGGTAGAATAGCCCGCCATTGACCCCGCCCGCAGAGTAGGCGACGCGGGTGAAGATCACCGGGACACGCGCGGCGCGCGCCGCGGCGGCCAGACGGACGTTGGCCGCCAGCGCATCCTCGACCCTGGCGTAAAGCGGCGAGGCCGGATCGAGATAGGCCTGGCAGACATCGACGATCAAGAGCGCCGGCCGCGTGCCAAACGCAAGGTGGCCGCCGAACCCGGCCGCGGCATAGTCGGCTTCCAGATCGCTCACGCGCGCCGGATCTCTCGGGGCACTCTCATTCGGCGGCGATCGCCATCGCCACGGTCGCACGCGACCATTTGGGCTGGATGGGCGCGGGCAGGCCCGTCTCGCTCAGGCTTGCGGTGCGCAGGTCATCGAGCGCGGGACCGTAGTTGAAGGTCTCGAGCGCGCCTTGGCCACTGCGCAACTGTTCGCGCAGTGCGCGCGTCGCGGCGGCATCGACAGATAGATTGTCCGCGATCACCACGCCGTACGCCTTCGCTCCGCGCGCGCTGACCAGCCCCTGGCCGACTTCCCTGGCGACGAGCGCCGGGTCGCGCTCGAGCGGGTCGCCCCAGCCGCCGCCGCCCCAGGTGATGAAGTCGAGCTCGTCGCCCGCGGCGACCGCGATATCTTCCTGCTTGTTCCCGACGATGGTCTCGGTGCCATCGGCCTTGCGCAGGATTTTGGTCGCGCGCGCGCCCGGAGCGCCGCCGTTGACGCCCCACGGGGGCACGAACCAGCGATCGTCGTGGATTGCGATCATCCCGGGTTCGAGGAACCTGTACGTCATCAGGATGCCGTTCCCGCCGCGGTGAAGCCCGGCCCCGCCGCTGTCGGCCACGGTCTCGTAGCGCTCGATCCGCAGCGGGAAGTAGCGCTCGAGGAACTCGTTGGGGACGTTGGTGAAGTTGGGCCACAGCGAGTGGCCGTCGGGCCCGTCGCCGAGCGGGCGTCCGGGGATCCCCCCGAAACCGATCTGGAACAGCTGGAACCACTCGCCATCGGGCTTGGCCCCCGAATAGAACAGGTGCGGCGAGGACGAGAACCCGGCGGCGCAAAGGAACTCGGGCGTCTTCTGGCCGAGCAGCCCGCCGAGGATATCGAACAACCGCCCCAGCGCGTGCGTGCGGCCCGAAAGCGCGGCGGGAAACTTGGGCTTGAGCAGCGATCCTTCGGGGATGCGCACGTCGATCAGGTCGTAATAGCCGTCATTGAACAGGATCTGCGGGTCGAACACCATGATCATGTAGATGCCGAAGAACATCCGCATCATGTTCTCGTTGAGGAGAAAGTTGATCGAGCCGTGCGACTGCGGATCGGTCCCGGCGAAGTCGAGGACGACCTTGCCGTTTTCGCGCCACATCGTGCACTTGATCTTGTAGGGGCCGAACCCGAGGCCGTCGTCGCAAATATAATCCTCGAAGCTGACCTTCTCCTCGCCGATCGCGGTCTCGATCAGGCTCTTCATCGCGCGGTGGTTGCGGTCCAGGAGGAGGTCGCCGGCGGTGGCGAAGACATCGTCGCCGAAGCGTTCCGCCATCTCGATCACG
>JANXSP010000087.1 GCA_025356575.1 Novosphingobium sp. | reverse complement strand
CTCCAAGTCGAACCTTTCGGCCTTGCGCGAACTTGCGCTGCGCCGGGCCGCGCAGGCGGTCGATTCGCAAATGCTCGATTATGTGCGTGCGCATGCCCTGGCGGGGACGTGGGCGGGCGGCGACCGCATCGTCGTGGCGGTCAGCGAACTGCCGGGGGCCGATGGCCTGGTGCGCGCGGCCAAGCGCGCCGCCGATGCCTTGCGCGCGCCGTGGACCGCGGTCCACGTCGAAACCCCCCGGACCCGCGACTTTACCGCAGACGATCGCCAGCGCCTTTCGGCCGTGCTCAACCTGGCGTCCGAGCTGGGCGGCGCGGTGGCCTCGGTTCCGGCCGATACCGTGGTAAACGGGCTCAAGACCTATCTCACCGATGCGCGGGCGACGCAGCTGATCGTCGGCAAATCCGAACGCTCGCAGTGGTTCGAGTTGCGCCATGGATCGGTGGTCGACCGGCTGATCCGCGAAACCCCGGGCGTGGCAGTCCACGTCCTGCCGTTCGAACAGGTTCCCCAGCCCGGCTCGGCCGCCGCCCGCGCCCCGCGCCGGCGCGGCACCTGGGGCCGCTGGCAATCGTACGTGTGGACCGTGCTGATGGTCGCCGCGGTTACCGCGCTGGGCCGGCTGCTGCTGACCGAGATCGCCATTTCCAACATCGCGCTGCTTTACCTGTTGCCCGTGATGTTTGCGGCCAGCCTGTACGGCCTGCGTCCGGGCCTGGTTGCGGGGGGCTTGTCGTCGCTGGCCTACAACTTCTTTTTCCTGCCGCCGCTGTACACCTTCACGATCGCCGACCCCGAGAATTTCGTGACGATCGTCGTGCTGTTGGGGGTCGCGTTCGTCACCAGCCAGTTTGCCGCGCGGGTTCGCGCGCAGGCCGATCTTGCGGCATCGAGCGCGCGCCAGAACGCGTCGCTGGCGGGGTTCCTGCGCCGCGTCACCGCCAGCGCCAACGACGATGAGCTGATGCAGACGATTTGCGCCGAGCTGGCTGCGCTGTTCGATGTCCAGACCGCGCTGCTGGTCAATTCGCCCCACGGGCCGCAATTGCGCGCGGCCTATCCGCCGCAGGACCGGCTCGACCAGCTCGAGTTGGCGGCGGCGCAGTGGTCGTTCGAAAACGCCCAGCCTGCGGGCGTCGGGTCGAGCACGCTGACCGCGTCGGACTGGCTATTCTATCCGATGAAAGCCGCAAAGGGCGTGATCGCGGTACTCGGCTTCTCGCGCGAGGATGGCGGCGACCCGCTGCGCTCCGACCAGCTACCCCTGGCCACCGGGTTGATCGAGCAGGCGACGCTCGTGCTCGAACGCATGGGCATGGAAGACGAGATGCGCGATATCGCCCAGGTGCGCGAGCGCGATCGGCTGCGCGCCGCGCTGCTCTCGTCGGTCAGCCACGATCTGCGCACCCCGCTGACCTTGATCCTCGCCGCGGCAACCGAACTGCGCTCCAGCACCGCGCCCGAACTGATCGACACGATCCAGAACGAGGCCGACCGGCTCAATCGCTTCGTCGCCAACCTGCTCGACATGGCGCGGGTCGAGGCCGGCGCGCTCAAGCTCAAGGTCACCCCGACCGACCTCACCGACGCGGTTGCCAGCGCGGTCCAGGATACCCGCCGGATGCTCGAAGGGCACAAGATCCGCCTCGACGTGTCGCCCGGCCTGCCGCTGGTCCTGATCGACCAGCAACTGTTCCACCACTGCCTGATCAACCTGCTCGATAACGCCGGACGCTATGCCGCGCCGGGCACGCCGATCGATATCGTCGCCAAGCGCACGCCGACCGAGCTGGTGTTCTCGATCATCGACGAGGGCCCGGGCCTGCCCCCGGGGCGCGAACAGGCAGTGTTCGAAACCTTTACGCGGCTCGAAGGATCGGACCGCTCCAAAGGCGGCACCGGGCTCGGTCTCGCCATAGTCAAGGGCTTTGCCGAGGCGATGGGGCTGAGCGTCGAGGCATCGACCCGCGCCTCGCCCAAAGGCGCATGCTTCGCCCTGCACTTCCCGCACGCCCTGCTGGTACGCGATCTGCCCGCGGAGAGCTCAACATGACCCAACGACCATGATTGCGGCGGCAAAGGTGCTCATCGTCGATGACGAGCCGCAAATCCGCCACCTTCTGCGGATTACCCTGGCGCGGGCCCAATACGAGGTCTGCGAGGCCGGCACCGCGGGCGACGCCCTCGCGCTGCTCAAGACCTTCGCGCCCGATGTGGTGCTGCTCGATCTGGGCTTGCCGGACCGCGACGGGATGGAACTGGTGCCGCTGATGAAGGCCCAATCCAGCGTGGTGCTGCTGGTGGTTTCGGCGCGCGAAGCCACCGAGGAGAAAGTCACCGCGCTCGATCTTGGTGCCGACGACTACATGACCAAGCCGTTCGACACTGCCGAGGTCCTCGCGCGCGTGCGCACTGCGCTGCGCCACCGCCTGGCCGACCAGGGATCGCGGGCTACAGTCGCGGCCGGCGATGTCGAGATCGACCTCCTCCGCCGGCGGGTGACCAAAGGGGGGAGCGAGGTCCACCTCACTCCCAAGGAATACGCGGTGCTCATCGAGCTCGCCAAATATCCCGGGAGAGTGATCACCCACGATCACATCCTGCGCACCGTCTGGGCCAACGAGTTCGATCCCCACATCGAATATCTGCGCGTCGTCATCCGCAACATCCGCCAGAAGCTCGAAGACGATCCCGCCGCGCCTGCGATCGTCGTCAACGAACTCGGGGTTGGCTACCGC
>JANXSP010000011.1 GCA_025356575.1 Novosphingobium sp. | reverse complement strand
CCCAGCCGCGGCTCAGGCCGCGGCAAACTTGGCGCCCAGCCGCCGGCGGCCGACCAGCGCAGCCGCAGCGGCGCCGAACAGCAACAGCATCGGCGGTGCCGGAACCGGAGTTCCCGGCGTGCCCGACGAGGTCGACGACGTGCTCGTCCCGCCGCCGCTCGAGGTCGAGGAGCTGGTGCTCGACGAGGTCGAGGTGCTGCTCGTAACGTTGCCCGAAGACGACGAACTGGTCGACGTCGACACGTTGCCCGACGAGGACGAACTCGTCGACGAACTGGTCGAGACATTGCCCGAAGACGACGAGCTGACGTTGCCCGAGGAGGACGACGAGACGTTGCCCGAGGACGACGAGGTCGAGTTGTTGCCCGACGAACTGGTCACCGCGCCCGAAGACGTGCTGACGTTACCCGACGAGGTCGAGGTCGACGTCGAAACGCCCCCGGTCGAGGTCGATACCGCGCCGCTCGAGGTGGAGACGCCCCCGGTCGAGGTCGAAACCCCGCTCGAGGTCGAGACCCCGCCGGTCGAAGTCGAAATCCCGCCGCTGCTGATGCTGCCGCTCGATGTCGAAGTCGATCCGCCCGAAGTCGAGCCGCCCGAGGTCGACGACGAGCCCGTGCTGGTCGAGGAGACCACGACGCTGCCGCCGCCGCCGCCCGAGCCGCCTCCGAAGAACCCGCCGAAGAACCCGCCGCCGCCGAAGCCGCCGCTGCCGCCGATCACGATCGGCACGCCGCCGCCGCCGCTCGAACCCGTCGGCTGCGGGGGCAGCGGCAGGTACGGCGCGGCCATCATCGCCATCTCGGGCGCGGGCTGGCAGGTCCGGGTGGTAACGGTGCGGCGGATCAGGCGCTTGCGGTGCGGCGCGCGCGGAATGTGGCGCTGCGCGATATGGCGATGGTGAACCACCGGCGCCGCGACATGGTGCGCGTGCTTGATGTAGCGCAGCTGCCCGGTCGACTGGGCTTCGGCGACGTGGACCGCGCCCCCGCCGATGATGGCGCCGCCCGCGGCCAGTGCGGACAATTTGATCAGGGCCATACGAACGGACATAAGCGGTGCTCTCGTTGCCTGGGAAAGTACCGCGCCTCGGTTAAGGCTATTCCGGCAGCTCCCTGTGAGCTCAGGAAACGCAGAGGGGAGGGGGGCGGGCAACCGGGTTAACCCTGATTCGAATGTCCCGAATGTGGATTCGCCACGATTTTCCGACTCGCCGGGACGGGGTGTGCCATTTTGAAACCGACTTGCGGCCAATCCCCAACACCGTCGCAGGTTTTTGCCGGGCTATTGCGATCCGGCATGGCCGGATATGACGCAGCGGATCCCTGCTTGCGCGGGGATGCCCGGCCTCAACCCTCGTCGAACAGCCCGGTCTGCGATCCCGTCGGCGGGGCGAGGCCGAGGTGGCTCCATCCGCGATCGTTGAGGCAGCGCCCGCGCGCGGTGCGAGCGACAAGGCCGAGCTGGATCAGGAACGGCTCGACCACATCCTCGATCGTGTCGCGCGGTTCGGCCAGTCCTGCGGCGAGCGTCTCGACCCCGACCGGGCCGCCGCCGTAAATCTCCGCGATCATCGTCAAATAGCGCCGGTCCATTGCGTCGAGCCCGAGCCGGTCGACCTCGAGCCGGGTCAGCGCCTGGTCCGCCACGTCCCGGGTCACCACTGCGTCGCCCGCGACGTGCGCGAAATCGCGGACCCTTCGCAGCAGCCGCCCGGCAACCCGGGGCGTCCCGCGCGCGCGCCGCGCGATCTCGCCCGCGCCCGCCGCGTCGAGCGTCACTCCGAGCAAGCCGGCCCCGCGCGTGACGACCTTGGCCAGCTCGTCCTCGCTGTAGAAGTTGAGCCGCACCGGGATCCCGAACCGATCGCGCAACGGGGTGGTCAGCAAACCTTGCCGCGTGGTCGCGCCGATCAACGTGAACGGCGGCAGATCGATCCGTACCGACCGCGCCGAAGGGCCTTCACCGATGATCAGGTCGAGCGCGCGATCCTCCATCGCCGGGTAAAGGATTTCCTCGACCACGGGACTGAGGCGGTGGATTTCGTCGATGAACAACACGTCGTGCGGATCGAGATTGGTCAGCAGCGCCGCGAGATCTCCCGCCTTGGCGATCACCGGGCCGCTGGTGGCGCGGAAGCCCACGCCAAGCTCGCGCGCGACGATCTGCGCCAGCGTGGTCTTGCCGAGCCCGGGCGGGCCGAAGAACAGGACATGGTCCATCGCCTCGCCCCGGCTGCGCGCACTCTCGATGAACACGCGCAGATTGCCCTTGGCTGCGGCCTGCCCGACGAATTCCTCGAGCATCTTGGGCCGCAAGGCAGCGTCGGCGTCGTCGGGGTTGCGCGCGGGGGTGAGGAGGGGGTTATCGGTCATGGCATTGCGCATTGAGGCACGATGGATCCTGAAACGAATTCAGGATGACGAGAGGATTTTCGACGGAATACGCGTCACCCTGAACTTGTTTCAGGGTCCATTTCGCGGCTGGGCCCCTCACCGCGTCGCTCGCTTCAGCGCGCCACGGACGAGTGCGTCGAGGTCGACTCCGGCACCAAGCTCATCCACCGCCCGCGCCACGGCATCGGCCGCTACACCGGGTTTGAACCCCAGGTTCTGCAGCGCCGAGACTGCGTCCGCGCTGGCCGATCCGGCGGGCGCCGCCGTCGCGCTTGCGCTGGGCACGAAACCCGCCTTGTCCTTGAGTTCGTTGACGATCCGCGTCGCCAGCTTGGGGCCGACGCCCTGCGCGCGGGCGACCATCGCGCTGTCGCCGCTGCCGATCGCTTGCTGCAATTCTTCCGCCGAGAGGGCGGAGAGAATCGCGAGCGCGACCTTGCTGCCCACGCCCTGCACCCCGTTCAGCAGCCGGAACCAGTCGCGCTCGCCCGCAGTGGCGAAGCCGACCAGGCGCTGGTCGTTCTCGCTGACGAGCATCTGGGTGAACACCGTCACCCGGTCCCCCGCGATCCCCAGCGCGGCCAGCGTCTTGGCGCTGCAAAACACGAGATAGCCGACTCCGCCGACATCGATCACCGCGCTGTCGGCGGCGGTTTCGTCGAGCAGTCCGGTGAGCTTGGCAATCATGCCGCGGTCTTACGCATGCCGTGCGGGCTTGTCACTTGGGCGCCAGGTGCGCGTCCGCAATCGCCACCGCGAGCGCGTCGGCAGCGTCCGCGCCGGCTACCACCGCGCCGGGGAGCAGGACCTTGAGCATCGCCTGGACTTGCGCCTTTTCCGCTGCGCCGGTGCCGGTCACGGCCTTCTTGACCATCCGCGCGGCGTGTTCGTTGACCGCCAGCCCGGCCTGCCCGCATGTGGCGAGCACCGCGCCGCGCGCTTGCGCCAGCTTGATCGTCGATTGCGCGTTCTTGTTGGCGAAGACTTCTTCGGCCGCGGCGCGATCGGGGCGGTGCGCGGCGATAACCGCGGTGATGCCGTCCGCCAGCACCGCGAGCCGTGCCGCCATCGGCGCCTTCGCGTCGGTCGCGATCTGGCCGTTGGCGATATGCGTCAGCCGGCTGCCCTCGCTGCGGATCACCCCCCACCCGGTGCAACTGAGCGAAGGGTCGAGCCCGAGGATCAGCACGTCAGCCCAGCTTTTCCATCACTTCGTCAGAGATGTCGTAGTTGCCCCATACGGCCTGGACGTCGTCGTCGTCGTCGAGGATGTCGATCAGCTTGAGCAATGTCGCGGCGTCGCTTTCGCCGACTTCGGTGCGCAGTCCCGGCTTCCATGCCAGCTTGACCGCGCTCGCCTCGCCCAGCGTCTTTTCGAGTTCGCGGCTGACCGGGTGGAGCACGTCGATGCTGGTCCAGATCGCGTGGCCGTCCTCGTCGCTTTCGACATCGTCCGCGCCGGCCTCGATCGCGGCTTCGAGCACGGTGTCCTCGTTGCCCGCCGCGGCACCGTATTCGATCAAGCCGAGCCGTTCGAACCCGTGGCTCACCGCGCCGCTTGCGCCCAGGTTGCCGCCGTTCTTGGCGAACGCGGTGCGGACGTTGGTGGCGGTGCGGTTGCGGTTGTCGGTCAGGGCCTCGACGATCAGGGCCACGCCGCCCGGGCCATAGCCTTCGTAGCGCACTTCCTCGTAGTTCTCGCCGTCGCCCTTGCTCGCCTTGTCGATCGCGCGCTGGATGTTGTCCTTGGGCACCGACAGCGCCTTGGCGGCGTTGACCGCGGCGCGCAGGCGCGGGTTAAAGTCGGGATCGGGCATGCCCATCTTGGCCGCGACAGTGATTTCGCGGCTGAGCTTGGAAAAGCTTGCCGAGCGCTTCTTATCCTGCGCGCCCTTGCGGTGCATGATGTTCTTGAACTTGGAATGGCCGGCCATGGATGCCCCGAGATGTGTGTGCCAGATGGCAGGAAATGTCCGCGCCGCGGCAATGCGTCAGCGCGGGTCGGCCCTTACATCACGCAGCGGCGCAAGGGCAACCGCGCGCAAATCCGTGCCTTTAATCCCCTCGCCAAGATCGCGGCGAAACCC
>JANXSP010000083.1 GCA_025356575.1 Novosphingobium sp. | reverse complement strand
CGAAATGCTGGCGTCATGCAAGCGCGAAGCAGCGGCGAGTTTCGGCGACGACCGCGTCCTGCTAGAAAAATACGTGCTCAGCCCGCGGCACATCGAAGTGCAGGTGTTCGGCGACACCCGCGGCAACGTCGTCCACTTGTTCGAGCGCGACTGCAGCCTCCAGCGGCGTCACCAGAAAGTGATCGAGGAAGCCCCAGCGCCGGGCATGGACGAGGCGACGCGCGCCGAACTTTGTGCTGCAGCAGTGCGTGCAGCAAAAGCGGTCGACTATGTCGGCGCGGGGACGATCGAATTCATCGCCGATGCGTCCGAAGGCCTGCGCGCCGACCGCATCTGGTTCATGGAAATGAACACGCGGCTGCAGGTCGAACATCCGGTGACGGAAGAGATCACCGGGGTCGATCTGGTCGAATGGCAGATCCGCGTGGCGAGCGGGGAACCTCTGCCCAGGCGGCAGGACGAACTGGCGATAAACGGCTGGGCAATGGAAGCGCGGCTCTATGCCGAGGATCCGGCGAAAGGGTTTTTGCCGAGTGTGGGGACGCTCGAGGTATTCGAAATCGGCACCGCAGGGCACGGGCGCATCGACACCGGCGTGTTCGAAGGCGGTGAAGTTACGCCGTTTTACGACCCGATGATCGCCAAGGTCATCGCGCACGGCGCAACCCGCGATGCTGCGCGCAAAACCTTGGCAGAGATGCTGGACGAGACCGCAGTGTGGCCGGTGCGAACCAACGCCGGGTTTCTGATCGCCGCGCTCGAGCATCCCGATTTCGTCGCGGGCACCGTCGATACCGGGCTGATCGGACGCGACGGCGACGCGATGGCAGCCGCTTCGGAGCCGAGCGCGGAAGCGATGGGCGAGGCCGCTGCGGCCTTGGTCGGAGCGGCGCCGATGGCCGGGTTCCGCTTGAACGCAGCGCCGCAGACCTCGGCGTGGTTCCGGCTCGATGGCGAAACGGTCGAAGTCGATTTGGCCGACGTGGTTGCTGATGCACCCGAGAGCGCGGTGCTGATTGCGGAGCGCGGGTCAGTCTGGCGTCTGGAGCCGTGGCGCGAGGCGGGCGGAACTGGCGGCACCGCCTCCTCCGGTGCGATCCTCTCGCCCATGCCGGGCAAGATCATCGCGGTCGAGGTCGCGGCGGGCGACAGCGTGACCAAGGGCCAGCGGCTGCTCACGCTCGAGGCGATGAAGATGGAGCATTCGCTGACCGCGCCGTTCGATGGGGTGGTGGCGGAACTCAACGCAGTGGCCGGGGCGCAAGTTCAGGTAGAGGCGTTGCTGGTCAGGATCGAACCCCAAGCCGCCCTTTCGGAGTAGCACATGACCTGGCAGGCCGAACTCGACGAACTCGCCCGCCGCCGCGAGATGGCGGAGCGGATGGGCGGCGCGGAGAAAGTCGCGCGCCAGCATGGGCGGGGCAAGCTCGATGCGCGGGCGCGGATTGCCGGGCTGGTCGATCCAGGCAGCTTTCGCGAGATCGGCAAGATCGCGGGCAAAGGCTCGTACGATGAGGATGGCGCGCTGATCGATCTCGCCGCGTCGAACCTCATTTTCGGACGCGCGGATATCGAAAGCCGCCCGGTGGTCGCCTCGGCCGACGATTTCACCGTGCGCGGCGGGGCGGCGGACGCGGCGATCCACCGCAAGATGACCCAGTGCGAGGCGATGCCGCACACGCTAAAACTCCCGCTGATCCGGATGATCGACGGCACCGGCGGGGGGGGCTCGGTCAAGACCCTGGAAACGATCGGCGCCACGTATATCCCCGCGGTTCCGGGGTGGAGCGATGTGGTCAAGAACCTCGAGACCGTGCCCGTCGTCGCGCTGGCGCTGGGGCCCACCGCCGGCTTGGGCGCGGCGCGGGTCGTCGCCAGCCACTATTCGGTGATGGTCAAGGGATTGAGCCAGTTGTTCGCCGCGGGGCCCGCGGTGGTCGAGGCACTGGGTGAGAAAAGCGACAAGGAAAGCCTTGGCGGCAGCGACATCCACACCCGCAATGGCGTGGTCGACGACGAAGTCGCGAGCGAGGCCGAGGCGTTCGCCGCGGCGCGCCGGTTCCTGTCGTTCCTGCCCTCGTACGCCGGGCAGATGGCGCCGCGCACGTCCTCCAGCGATCCCGTAGACCGGCGCGAGGACTTCCTCCTGAGCATCGTCCCGCGCGAGGCCAAGCAAGTCTATTCGATGCGCCGGGTGTGCGACGCGGTGTTCGACCGCGGCAGCCTGTTCGAGATGGGGCGGCTGTGGGGCCGCGCCGCGATCACGGCGTTCGCCCGGCTCGACGGGTGGCCCGTCGCGGTGCTCGCCAGCGACCCCAGCTTCCTCGGCGGATCGTGGGAAGCGCGCACTTCGGAGAAAGTCGAACGCTTCATCAAGCTGGCCGACCAGTTCCGCCTGCCGGTAGTGCACCTGGTGGACAACCCGGGGTTCATGATCGGCCTGGCGGCGGAGACCAGCGGCACGATCCGCTACGGCGTCCAGGCGATGAATGCGATTTACCGCGCCAAGGTACCGCTTGCCAGCGTGGTCGTGCGCCGCGCCTACGGGATCGCGGGCAGCGCGATGAGCAATGCCGACGCGTTCCAGTACCGCTTCGCCTGGCCGAGCGGCGACTGGGGCAGCCTGCCGATCGAAGGCGGGATCGAGGTCGCGTACAAGAGCGAGCTCGAAGCGGCGGAGGACCCTGCGGCGCACCTCGCCGCGATTCGCGACCGGCTCAACAAGGTGCGCTCGCCGTTCCGCAGCGCCGAGCGGTTCAGCGTCGAGGACATCATCGATCCGCGCGATACGCGGCCGCTGCTGTGCGAATTCGCCGACCTCGCGTGGCGGGGATTGGGCGCGGTCTGAGCCCGGTCCGAGCGCATTCCGCGCGCAAAACGAAAAGGGCGCCCGCGTTGCCGCGAGCGCCCCGTTTCGATCGTCGCAAACGCGAGCTTACATCTTGTGCTCAGGCGTCATCGGCGTGGTAGTCGTGGTGGTGGTCGAGTGCATCGGATGCGCCATCGTGTGATGCTTCATGCGGTGGTGCATCCGGTGATGCATCGCACGGCGGTGATGACGCATCGACATTCCGTTGGTGACGGTGTGCGTCCGCATCGTGGTGGTGCGCGTGTGCGTCATCGTCTTCATCGGGGTGGTGGTGGTGTGGGTCATCGTCCCCATCGGGGTCGTCGTCGTGGTGCTGCTGGACATCTGCGCCATGGCCGGAGTGGCCACGGCAAACGCGACGCCCGCGGCTGCGAGCAAAATGGATTTTAGCATCGGAACTCTCCTGTTGAACGTCGCACTAAGAGGCGGCGCATGGCGCACTTTTGGCGCTAACCTTTCAACCATCTCGGACGCCCGATGTTCCCCGCCGAATTCGGCACAGTACTTATTACTTTTCGGCATCAATTTCCGAGGTAGCCGGCCAAGGCATTTTGCTGCGCAGCATCGAGCCGCAGGCCGAGTTTGCTGCGGCGCCAGAGAATGTCGTCGGTGCTCACCGCCCATTCGCTGGCGACGAGATAATCGACCTCCGCGCTGGTCAACCCGCCGCCGAAATCGCGGCCGAGCGCCTGCCAGCCCTGCGCCTCGCCCAGCCAGCGCGCGGCGCGGGTGCCATAGGCCTTGGCGATGCGGTCGACATCGTGTTCGCCGAGGAACGGATAGCGCGCGGCAAGTCCGGCCTTGAGCGCCGCCGCGCCCGTCACCGGGAAATCGCCCCCGGGCAGCGCGGCGCTGCGGGTCCACGGCTTGCCGGTGAGTGCGCCCACGCGCGGGGCGAGGACATCCACCGCTTCCTCCGCCAGATGGCGGTAGGTCGTGATCTTGCCGCCATAGATGCTGAGCAGCGGCGCGCCCTCGGCCTCGGGAGATAGATCGAGGCGGTAGCCGCGCGTTGCCGCCTCGGGCCGGCCCGAGCCGTCGTCGATCAGCGGGCGCACGCCCGAATACGTCCAGACAACGTCGGCGGGAGTGACCGGTTCACGGAAATAGATGCTCGCCCCGGCGCACAGATATTCGATTTCCTCGGCGCTGGCGTGGACCTCGCCGAGCGGGCCGGTGTGGTCGCGGTCGGTCGTGCCGATCAGGGTAAAATCGCGCTCGTAGGGGATTGCGAAGAAAATCCGCCCGTCGGGGAGCTGGAAGAAATAGGCGTAGGAATGATCGAACTTGCGGCGCACGACGATGTGCGAACCGCGCACCAGCCGCATTGCCAGATCGGGCGTCTGGCCCAGCACGCCGAGCACGCCGAGCACCCCCGGCCCTCCGGCGTTGACCAGAGCGCGCGCGCGGAAGGGCCCGGCGGGGGTATCGAGCTGCCACACTCCGCCTTCGCGCCGGCCGCCCGTCAGCGGCGTGCGCGTGCGGATGTCCGCGCCGCGTTCGGCGGCATCGAGCGCGTTGAGCACGACCAGCCGCGCATCGTCGACCCAGCCGTCGCTATATTCGAAAGCCTTGCCGTAGCCGGGCTTGAGCGGCGCGCCCGCAGGGTGCTTCGCAAGATCGATGCTCCTGGTGGGAGGGAGCAGGCGCCGCCCGCCGAGATGGTCGTAGAGGAACAGCCCCAGCCGCAGCAGCCAGCGCGGGCGCAGTCCGTCGACATATGGCAGCACGAAGCGCAGCGGCCAGATGATGTGCGGGGCGATGGCCCACAGCGCCTCGCGCTCGGCCAGCGATTCGCGCACCAGCCCGAACTCGTAGTGCTCGAGATAGCGCAGCCCGCCGTGGACCAGCTTGGTCGAGGCCGAGGAAGTGCCCTGCGCCAGATCGCCCGCCTCGAGCAGCAGGACCTTCGCCCCGCGCCCCGCGGCGTCGCGCGCAATCCCCGCGCCGTTGACCCCGCCGCCGATCACCGCGAGATCGTAGATCGGCACTTCGTCTCCGCTCACAGCAGCAGCTTGGCAAAAGCCAGCGCGGCGAAGAAGCTCGCCAGCGTGGCGGCCAGCGTCGGCACCGCGGCGCGCCAGCCCATCTCCATCAGCAGGTCCATCCGGCTGCGCATCGCGGTGGCGGTGACCGCAAGAAGCAGCATCGCCTTGGACGCGATCAGCGCGAACTTGCCGATCGCCGCGGGCAGCACGATCAGGCTGTTGAAGGTGACCGCGGCGAGGAACGCGACGATGAACCACGGCAGCGCGAGGCGGCGCCAGATCGGCTGGCCGCGGGCGCCGTCCGCCGGGCCGATCGCGACGCTTACCAGCGCCACGACGGGCGCAAGCAGGGCGACGCGGGCGAGCTTGACGATCGTGGCATAGCTGCCTGCTGCATCCGAGAACGCATAGCCGCCGCCGATCGCCTGCGCGACATCGTGGATCGAGGCACCGATCAGGAACCCGGCCTCGCGGTCGGTCAGGGCCAGTTCGCTCGCCAGCACGGGATAAAGCGACATCGCCAGCGCGCTCGCCAGCGAGACGCCGACCAGCGTCAGCGCGAACTGCGCCTGGCTCAGGCGGTCCTTGCCGATCACACCGTAGAGCGCGAGCGCCGCGCTGGCCCCGCAGATCGCGGTCGCCCCGCCCGCCAGGATGCCCGCGAACTTCGACTGGCCGAAAACCCGCGCGGCGAGCATTGCGGCGCCCCCCGCGGCGATCATCACCACCACCAGCGCGGCGAACGGTGCCGGGCCGAGCGCGCCGATCTGCGCGAATGTCACCTGCAATCCGAGTACGACGATCCCGAGCCGCAGGAACGTCCGGCTCGCCAGGTCGAGGCCCTTGTGAGTGCGCGGATCGCGCGCGATGAAATTGAGGCTGAGCCCGACGAGCAGCCCGAGAAGGATGATCGGGAAGCCGTAGTGTTCGGAAAGCCACGCCGCTGCCGCCGCGGCGACCCCGCAGATCGCGAGCCCGGGGAGCGGAGTGTCGCTGGGTTTGGGATCGAGCCCCTCGCCGGCCCGCGCTCCGGCCACCACCGCGCCCGCGGTTTCGGACAAATGGATTTCGCCGAACAGGTCCCCGCCATACGGCAGCGCGTCCCAGTCTATCGTGGAAGGCGCGGCGAAGCGTGCGGTCCCAGGCTTGTCCTGCGGTGTCATAACCCGCTTTCCTTATCGCCGCGACGCGCTAGGTTGCAAGCGATGATCCGCGGGACAGCGGGCGCCAGAGCTGGGCACGGACGAGGAAGCGGCATGAGCGAAGATCCCACGGCGGTGCGCACCCGGCGGCTGCTCGTCGCGCTACTTTTTTTCGGCACGATCATCAACTACGTCGACCGCCAGGTGCTGTCGCTGCTCAAGCCGACGATCCAGGCCGCGTACGGCTGGGGCGACGAGCAGTTTGCCCACTTCGCCTCGGTCTCGCAGCTCGCCGCCGCCGCCGCGCTGGTGTTCGTCGGCTGGCTGATCGACCGCTTCGGGGTGCGCCTGGCTTACGGCGCGGCGGTCGCGATCTGGAGCGTCGCGGGGATCGCGCACGCATTCGCTGGCAACGTCACCCAGTTCGTGGCCGCGCGCGTCGTCCTGGTGGCTGCAGAGGCGGTCAACACCCCCGCCGCGGTCAAGAGTGCGGCGCAGTTTCTCCCGCTCAAGCTGCGCTCGATGGCGGTAGGGATCGTCAACACCGCGCCCAACCTGGGCAACATCATCGCTCCGCTGACCGTGATCCCGTTCGCCGCGATCTATGGCTGGCAGGCGGCGTTCATCGTCACCGGGCTGCTCGGGTTTATCTGGCTGGCGTTCTGGATCGCCGGCACCCGCGGGCTCAAGCCGCTGCCGAGCGCGGCGGGCGCGGCGCCCGCAAGCGGCGCCACGTACGGCGAGGCGCTGGCGGATCGCAAAACCTGGGCAATTGCCGGGGCCAAGGCGATCACCGACATGTTCTGGTGGTTCTTTACCTTTTGGCTGCCCGATCTGTTCCACAAGGTCTTTCACCTCAGCCAGAGCCAGCTCGTCGGGCCGACCGCGCTGGCGTTCACGCTCGCCGCGATCGGCGCGTTGACCGCGGGGGTACTGTTCCCCCGGCTGCTTGCCAGCGGTCGCACCGTCAATTCGGCGCGCAAGACCGCGATGCTGTTTTACGCCCTGGTGATCCTGCCGATCCCGCTCGCGCTCACCGTTTCCAGCCCGTGGACCGCGGCGGTGATCATCGGCATGGCGCTGTTCGCGCATCAGGGCTTTTCGACGAACATTTTCGCTTTCGCCGCCGACGCGATCCCCGCGCGGCGCGTCGCGACCGTCATGGCGATCGGCGCGATTGCGGGGAATATTGCGGGGTTCGGAATCCAGGAGGCCACGGGCGCGCTACTGACCCACGGCTTTGGCTATACGCCGCTGTTCTACCTCGCCGCAGTGGCATACCTGCTGGCGCTGGGCTGGATTCACCTGCTGGTCCCGCGGATCGTCGCGGAGAACGAGGGCTGAACCCGCCAGCCGTCAGGCCCGCTTTGCCCTAGGCTGCCGAATCCAGCGTCCAGCCTTTGGCGCCGCGGACCATGCGCGCGCCGCAGCCGGTGCAAACGCTGTGGTAGTCCTGTGCCGGGCCGTGAACCACCTGGCGCCGATCACGGTGATGTTTCCCGGCGGCGCAGCGAAGCAATTGCAGAAGGTTCATGCGGCAGACTCCGTGGCAGAGCCCTTCCGACATCCTCACGCAGAGGTATATCAGATGTTAGGCGACCCACCCACGCCCAATATGCCGGAAGCGTGAAAAATCAGTGCCGCTTCGATCCGGCGCTTCGATCCGTCGCTTCGATACTTCTGGGGCCGCACCGACCCGGCAGGGCCAGTGCGGCACTGGGTCAACCGCGCTTAGCGGAACGAACCGCTGAGGCTGATCCCGAACACGCGCGGTTCGTTGTAGATGCCCGCGCGGTAGTTGCTGGTGTCGATAACCCCGATCAGGTTGGTCTCGTTGGTGAGATTGCGCGCGAATGCCGCGATCTCGTAGCGCCCGAACGCGAGGCCGACCTTCGCACCAAGCTCGAAGTTGCCGTCGGCGCGGTATTCGACCGACTTGTAGAGCACGAAGTTGGTCTTGCCCTGCATGTTGAAATCGCCCGACACGAACAGCTTGGCCCCGCTGTTGCCGATCGGCTGGTCGTACCGGCCCGCGACGTTGAGGTTGAAGGTCGGCGCGTTGGGCAACGGGTTGCCGTCGATCTGGGCAAAGTAATTGTTGCCCACGCGGACCACAGGGTTGAGCACGACTTCGGACAGCACCCCGCCCGCGGCGCCCGCCTGGGCATAGACGTTGCGATCGAGGATGCGGGTCTTGAGCGCGCTGAACCCGACGTTGAAGCGCAGGTTCTGCGACGGACGCATCTCGAGCTCGGCCTCGGCGCCGTAGCCGCGCGCCTTGGCGGCGTTGAACAGGACGCCGTTGCCGTTGCTGTCGTTGCCGTTGAGCTGGATATTGTCGACCTGATAGTAGAACCCGGTCAGGTTGAAATGCACCGCGTTATCGAGGAATGCGGTCTTGATCCCGGCTTCGTAGCTGGTGTTGGTTTCCGACTTGGCGGTCGTGAACGGCGAATTGAACACCGCCGAACGGCCCTGGATCGTCGGGCCGCGGAAGCCGCGCGCGATCCGCGCATAGACGCTGAGGTCGCGCGTCGGGGCATAAAGCAGCGCGGCATCGAAGCTTGGCTTGGTGTCGGTCAACGTCACCCGCGTCGCGCCGGTGAAGGTCGAGACGTTGGCGATGGTGTTCGCGGTCTTGAGCAGCGTGGTGTCGCGGCTGTCGTGCGTCAGGCGCGCGCCGGCAGTCGCGGTCAGGGTATCGCTGAGCTGATAGCTGACCTGGGCGAACCCGGCGTACGAGGTGTTGACGTTGTGGAGCAGCACCCAGTTGTTGGGATTGGGCGTGGTCCCCAGCGCGTTGCTGGTGAGGAAGAACCCGCGCTGGTCGAACTCGGTCATGTCGCGCGAATCGAAGTAGATCCCGCCGAGCTGCCACTTGAACCGGCCCGTGTCGGGGCTGGCGAGACGCACTTCCTGGCTCCACTGGTCGAGCCCGCGCAGGCGCCCTTGCGATTCGCCGCAGCCGACCGCGCAGTAGTTGGGGGCAACCCCGCCGAAGTTGGCCGCCGCGCCGCCGTCGGTATCGCCGCGGCTGTAGCCGGAAGCGTGTTCCCACGCGGTGATCGAAGTCAGTGTCGCGCCGCCGAGGTCGTAATCCGCCTTCAGCGAGATGCCGTGCATCTTGTATGCCTGCGGGTTGTTCTGGGCCTCGTCGTAAGCGACCACGCGGCGGTCGAACCCGCGGACCAGGCTGCCGTGCGTGCCCGGGATGATCGAACCGCGATAGAAGATCGATGCGGTACCTTCGTAATCGCGGTAGTGGCCCGACAGGCGCAAGGTCAGCGCGCTGCTCGGCTTGGCCTGAAGCTGCAACCGCACGTCGCGCTCGTTATAGCCGCCCATCACGTTCTTGCCGCCGACGGTGCCATCATCCGAAGGACCGGTGTAGACGTTGCTGATCCAGTCGTCGCGATGCTGGTAAAGCCCCGACAGGCGGAAGCTGACCGAGCCGTCCGATGTCAACGGTCCGCCGATCCCGGCGTCGGCATTGATGGTATTGAACTTGCCGTAGCTCAGCGAAGCCTGCCCGGCGAGGGTATCGGTGGGCCGCGCGCTATCGAACTTGACGATGCCTGCGGTGGTGTTGCGCCCGAACAGCGAACCTTGCGGGCCCTTGAGCACTTCGACCTGGCCGATGTCGAACGCAGGGTTCGACTTGAGCACGACGTGCTCCTCGACGACATCGTCCTGGATCACGGTGACTGGCTGCGAGGCGCCGAGGTAGAAATCGATGTTGCCGAGCCCGCGGATGTAGAAGCGCGGGAAGATGCGCCCGGTGGTCGATTCGACATAGAGGCTGGGGACCTTGCCCGACAGCGACAGCAGCGTGTCGGCACCCGCGGCCTGGTAGTCGCGAAGCGAATCGCCGCGCAGGACCGAGACCGCCACGGGGACTTTCATCGCGTCTTCGCTGCGCCGCTGGGCGGTGACGACGATCGTATCGCCGGCATCGCCCGTGGTGGTCGCCGCATCAACCGCCGCAGGCGCCATTTCGACCGCCGCAGGCGCCGCATCGGTAGCTGCGCCATCGGCGGGCGCGGCAGCAGCTTGCGCGGCGGCAGGGACGAGCAGGAACGAAGCGAAGCCGGCGAGCAGGAGCGTACGGGTGCGGAGCATGGAAATTTCAAACCTTTGTCTGGTGAAGGCGCGACGCGCGCGCCGAA
>JANXSP010000002.1 GCA_025356575.1 Novosphingobium sp. | reverse complement strand
CACCGCGGCAATCTTGCGCCGGTCGAACCGGTCGGCGACTAGCCCCGCCACCGGGGTCAGCAGGAACAGCGGGACGAACTGCGCCAGCCCCAGCAGGCCGAGCTGAAACGCTGCTGCGGACCGGGACATGCCGTAGTCGCTGCGCGCAAGATCGTAGGTCTGCCAGCCGATCAGCACGACCATCGCCATTGTCGCGATCACGGCCATGAACCGCGCCAGCCAGTAAAGACGGAAGTCGCGGATTTGCAGCGGCGAAGTGGGTTGGCTCACGCACATGCCTTGGCAGCGCCCAACGCGCTTGCCAAGCCGCGAGAAACTATCGCTGACGGTAGGGCGGCTTTACCCGGCCGCGCCTAACGACCCCGGCGTAGCCGCGGGTTGGGCTGGAGCTGATCGATCATCGCCACGAAATCTTCGTAGCGCAGGATCCGCTCGAACTGGAAACCCGCGCGGTCGTCGGTCGCCCAGATGACATGCGCCTCGATCCGTCCGATCGCGGGAAGGCGGATGATCACCCGCTCGCCGCGCGAAAGCTCTTGGGCGGCGTCGGTCATGAAACCGTGTGCGGATATATTCGAGATGTGCAGATGGATGTCCCCGCGGACGCGGTGTTCGCCGATGACCGGGAAGTCGACCGGATGGCGCGCGGCGCGGCGCATCTCGGTAACTGTCAGTTGTGCACCTGCTGCCATGAGTTGCGATTATCCTCCATCGACCCGTCGCAGGGTGTGGCAGGAATAGGAGAACAAAGCGTAAAGGTGCCTACTCGCGGGTTAGGACGCCGCCCGCAGAACCGCGTGCTTCTTCTTGCCCGCCGATAGGCGCACGTTATGAGCCGGGGCAGAAATCCAGTGCGCATCGTCGTTGACCGCCGCGCCGTCGAGGCGCGCACCGCCCCCCGCGATGAGCCGCTTGGCCTCGCCCCGGCTGGCCGCAAACCCGGCTTCGAGGAGCGCATCGATCAAGCCGATGCCGCCCGCCGGCACCGCGATGATCGGCAGTTCGCCCCCAATGCCGCCTTGCGCGAAGGTAGCTGTTCCGGTCGCCGCCGCAGCCTCTGCTGCGCTGTGTCCGCGGACCAGCGCGGTCACCTCGTTGGCGAGGAGGATCTTGGCGACGTTGATCTCGGCGCCCTCGAGCGTCTCGATCCGCGCGATCTCATCAAGCGGAACATCGGTGAACAAGCGCAGGAACCGCGCCACGTCGCGGTCGTCGACGTTGCGCCAGTACTGCCAGAAATCGTAGCTCGGCAGCGCGTCTTCGTTGAGCCACACCGCGCCCGACACCGACTTGCCCATCTTCGCGCCGTCCGCGGTGGTCAGCAGCGGAGTGGTGACGCCGAACAGCTCGATCCCCTCCTTGCGCCGGGTCAGCTCGATCCCGTTGACGATATTGCCCCACTGATCCGATCCGCCGAGTTGCAGCCGGCAGCCATGGCGCAGCGCCAGTTCGCGGAAGTCGTAAGCCTGGAGGATCATGTAGTTGAATTCGAGGAACGTCAGCGGCTGCTCGCGGTCGAGCCGCAGCTTGACCGAATCGAAAGTCAGCATCCGGTTGATCGTGAAATGCGGCCCGACTTCGCGCAGCAGATCGACATAGCCGAGTTGGCCGAGCCAGGTGTCGTTATCGACCATTACGGCGTCGGTCGGCCCATCGCCGAACGTCAGCAATCGCTCGAACACCGGGCGCAGCGCGGCGATGTTGGCCCGGATGCCTTCGGCCGAGAGCATCTTGCGGCTCTCGTCCTTGCCCGATGGATCGCCGACCTTGGTCGTTCCCCCGCCCATCACCACGATCGGTTTGTGCCCCGATTGCTGTAACCGGCGCAGCAGCATGATCTGTACGAGGCTGCCGACGTGGAGCGACGGTGCGGTTGCATCGAAGCCGATATATCCCGGCACGACCTGCCTTTGCGCCAGAGCATCGAGACCGACCGCGTCGGTCAACTGATGGATATAGCCGCGCTCGCTCAGAAGGCGGAGGAGCGGGGACTGGTGGGATGGCGCGCTGTCGGTCATGGTGCCGGGGCGCCTAGCATGGGGACGAAGCCTTGGAAACGCACCACCTGATCGCGCACCCGCTCGCCCCGCCGCTGGGCGTCTCCAGCGTGTCGGCAGCGATCGTGCCCGCTGCGGAAGGCTGGATCGGACTGCGCTGGATCGTTGTGGGCGCGCAGCGGCTCGTCGTGCCGGCGCTTGCGGGCCGCAGCCGAGCCGACGAGCTATGGCGCACCACTTGCTTCGAACTGTTCGTCATGGCCGGCAAGGGGCCCGGATACAGCGAGTTCAACCTGTCGCCGTCCGAACGATGGGCAGCGTACGACTTTTCTGGTTACCGCGAGGGAATGACGTCGCGCGTGGTCCCGCGCGCGCCCGTCTGCACATGGCGCGGGGGCGGGGCGGCCGCGATATTCGATGCAGCGGTACCGCTGTCCGCGCTGCCAGCGCCGCCGTGGCACTACGGGCTGAGCGCAGTGATCGAGGAGGAGGGCGGGCACCGCTCGTATTGGGCGCTGGCGCAGCCGCCGGGCCAGCCCGATTTCCACGACCGGGCTTGCTTCGCCGGAACGCTTGCGGCACCGGCGACATCATGAGCACGCTGGCATGAACTTCGGTATCGACCGCCTGCTCGCGGACCCGCAGCTGCGCGCGCCGCTGGCAGGCAAGCGGGTCGCGCTCGTCGCGCATCCGGCCTCGGTCACCGCGGACCTAGTTCATTCGCTCGATGCGCTGGCGGCGTGCCCGGATATCCATCTGTCGTCCGCGTTCGGGCCGCAGCACGGGCTCAAGGGCGACAAGCAGGACAACATGGTCGAGACCGCGGACGAGGTCGACGCCGCGCTCGGGATTCCGGTGTTCAGCCTCTACGGCGAAGTTCGCCGCCCCAACGGGCAGATGATGTCGACTGCCGACGTGTTCCTGTTCGATCTCCAGGACCTCGGTTGCCGGATCTACACGTTCGTCACCACGCTGCTTTACCTGCTCCAGGCTGCCGACGGCACGGACAAAAGCGTGTGGGTGCTCGACCGGCCCAACCCTGCAGGCCGCCCGGTCGAAGGGACGCTGCTCGTTCCCGGCGCCGAAAGCTTCGTCGGGGCGGGGCCGATGCCGATGCGCCACGGATTGACGCTGGGCGAAATGGGCCACTGGTTCATCGCCCACTACGGCCTGGATGTCGATTACCGGGTGATCGCGATGGAGGGCTGGACGCCCGATGCAGCCCCCGGTTTCGGCTGGCCCGAGGATCGCGTCTGGATAAACCCCAGCCCCAACGCGGCCAATCTCAACATGGCGCGCGCCTATGCCGGGACAGTGATGCTCGAAGGCGCCACGTTGAGCGAGGGCCGCGGCACGACCCGCCCGCTCGAGGTGCTGTTCGGCGCGCCCGACCTCGACGCCAAGGCAGTTCATTCCGAGATGGCGCGGATTTCGCCCACGTGGCTCGCCGGGTGCGCCTTGCGCGAGGTGTGGTTCGAGCCGACCTTCCACAAGCACGCCAGGGCACTGTGCAGCGGGCTGATGATCCATGCCGAGGGCGCGTTCTACGACCATGCGCAGTTTCGCCCGTGGCGGCTGCAGGCGCTGGCGTTCAAGGCGATCCGCACGCTGTATCCGGATTACGACCTGTGGCGCGACTTTCCCTACGAATACGAGTACGACCGGCTGGCCATCGACGTCATCAACGGCGGACCGGCCTTGCGCGAATGGGTTGACGACGCGGGCGCGGCACCCGGCGATCTCGAAGCGCAGGCAGCCCGCGACGAAGCCGCCTGGCGCGGTCAAGTGTCTGGATTGCTGCTCTATTGATCGCGGCCACGGCCGAAATCGGTTGACGCTCTCACCATAGCCCGCGACCTTCTCTGACGAGAGCGGCGAATGCCGCCCGCAAAGGGACAGGACAGCCATGGCAACTATCGCCGCCGCACCGCGCGCCGAAACTTCGCCGCGAACGGTCCTGTGGCTGCTCCTGATCGTTTACACCTTCAACTTCATCGACCGCCAGATCGTCAACATCCTGGCTGAGCCGATCGCGCGCGATCTGAAGCTGTCGGACACCCAGATCGGGCTGATGACCGGGATCGCCTTCGCGCTGCTCTATACCGTGCTCGGCCTGCCGATCGCGCGTTATTCGGACAAGCATTCGACCAACCGCATCCGCCTGATCGCGGTGGCGCTGACGGTCTGGTCGGCGATGACCGCGCTGTGCGGACTGGCGCAGAACTTCGTGCAACTGCTGCTCGCGCGCGTTGGCGTGGGGATCGGTGAGGCCGGGTGTACCCCCGCGGCACACTCGCTGATCGCCGATATCGTCCCGCGCGAACGGCGTTCATCGGCATTGGCGTTTTATGCCCTGGGCATTCCGGTGGGAACGCTGCTGGGGATGCTGATCGGCGGCCAGCTGGTCGACCGGCTGGGCTGGCGGGAGGCGTTCCTGATCGTCGGCGCGCCTGGGGTGCTGCTGGCGGTGGTCCTGTTGGTCGTCCTGCGCGATCCGCGGGTTGGTTCGCGGATGATCGCCGACCGCGCCGCGGTCTCCGCGCCGCCGGTGCTCAGCAACCGCCAAGCGCTGCGCGCGATCTTCTCGTCGCGCGCGTTCCTCCTGCTGGTGGTGGCCGGTTCGGCCGCCTCGTTCCTGAGCTATGGCAAGGCGACTTGGACGACCATATTCTTCCAGCGCACGCATGGCCTGACCCCTGGTGAGGTCGGCTTCTGGTTCGGCTTGTGGGGCGGCGCGGCGGGGATTACCGGGACGTTGCTGGGCGGGTGGCTCGCCGACCGGTTCGGCCGCGAAAACCGCCGTCATGTGCTGACCGCGCCGGCCATAGGGATGCTGATCGCCGCGCCGCTGGCGCTCTCGGCCTATTTCGCCAGCGACTGGCGCGTGGCGCTGGCGTTGCTGATGATCCCGACGATGCTCAATGCGCTGTATTACGGGCCAACCTATTCGTGCGTCCAGGGGCTGGTCCGGCCGGAGGCGAGGGCGTTGGCATCCGCCGCGCTGCTATTCAGCCAGAACCTGATCGGACTGGGTCTGGGGCCGCTGTTCTTCGGCATGCTGTCCGATGCGATCAAACCGCATGCTGGCGAGGATTCGGTACGCTGGGTGCTGTATGGCGCATCGTTCCTGGGGCTGATCCCGGCGTTCTTCTTCTGGCGGTGCAGCCTGCGCCTCGACGCAGAGCTCGATCGTCACACGTAGTTGGCGACCCACGCGATAAACTGCGCCGCGGGGACGAAGAACAGTTGCGCGATCAGGGTTCCGACCAGGCGGCTGATCGATATCCACACGATCGTGCGGCGGAACAGCGGCTCGCTGACCCGGCCCTCGATCACATCGTCGGTCATCACCGACAGTTGCGGATCGATCAGCGCGAACAACAGGATCGTCGCGAAGCCGTTGATCACCGCCGATAGCTGCGATGCGGTGACGCGAAATTCGGGGTTGAGATAGCCCGCGTAAAGCGATGCGACCACGCCGACGGTGATCAACCCTTGCGCCAGCGCGTTGGCGACGAGCACGCCCCAGCCAACCCCGCGCTGCTGCGCCAGCGCCTTGATCTGTGCCAGCCGCGGCGGGGTCGCAGCCTCGCGCACCGTACGCAGACCGGTGGGGCTGGCGGTGCGCAGGACCATCTTGGCGGTCGAGCGATGGACCTGGAAATAACCGATCGCGCGCGCGAACAGACGTTGCCCGGTCGGCACCAGCATGATCCCGATAGCCACCGCGATCGTTGCCGAACCCAGGATCATCCGGAAATCGTAGAGCAGCGCGTCGCCGCCGCCGTTGGTCAGCCGCGTCTCGATCCGCTTGGCCAGGAACGGCCCGAGGAAGCTGTTCGAGGTGCGGCTAACGAGCACGAGGATGTTGAACAGCGCAAAACTCATCGCGATCCGCCGCGTTCGCACCCCGGCGATGCGCGCGGCATAAGCGAGCGTTCCGATAAGATTGATCCCCGCGGTAAGCAGGCAGATGATGAGCAGTTGGCGGTCCATGCCGCGGCGTTAGCGAGTGCGGCGGAGCGCCGCCACCCTCAGATGCCGGCGAGCAGCCCGGTGTCCCCGATCAGGTAGCTGGTCATCGACAGCGCGCCGTCGACCGTGTCGTTGAATACGCCCACCGCGTCGCCCTCAAGACGCGCGCCGACGACGGGGAGCAGCGGCAGGTAATGCTCGCCGCTGTTGATCGCTTTTTCGGCCTCGTCGTCGCCCTGGACGAAGCGGGTCAGCGCCGCCACGTCGCCCGCCGCTACTGCGCTGTTGATCCGGGTGCGGAACGCGTCCGCCCACGCCGGAACGGTCCCCATCGACTCGCGGAACAGGCGCAGGTTGTGGACGACGTTGCCGCTGCCCACGATCAGCACGCCTTCATCGCGCAGCAGCGCCAGCTTGCGGCCGAGGTCGAGCATCTGCGCCGGCGTCATCGCGCGGTCGAGGCTCATCGCCACGAGCGGAATGTCGGCGTCGGGGAACATCGGCAGAAGCACTCCCCACGCGCCGTGATCGAACCCCCAGCTATCGTCGCGGACGATCCGGTGCTCGCCGACGAGTTCGCCGACCCGGTCGATCAGCACCGCCGATCCGGGGGCAGGGTATCGCACGGCATAAAGCTCGGCCGGAAAGCCGCCGAAGTCATGGATCGTGCGCGGCGCGGCGCCAGCGGTGAGGTGGATCGCGCCGCTCGTTTCCCAATGCGCCGTGATCGCGAGGATCCCCGAAGGCCTGGGCAGCGCGCGGCCAAGCGCCTGCCATGCGCGGCGCTCGGGCACGTCGGAAATCGTGGTCATCGGCGAACCGTGCCCCAGGAACAGGGCAGGCATCCGGGCGGCAGTCTGGCGGGCGGCAGTCTGGCGGGCGGCAGTCTGGCGGGCGGGAGTCGGGCGGGGCGTTGTCATGCGCTCAATCTGGGCGCGCGCGGGCCGCGATCAAGCCAAGCAATTCTACGCCCGGCTCAATGCTTCTTGCGCGTCAGCTCGCGCATCGCCGAGTCGAGGCCGTCGAGCGTCAGCGGGTACATCTGGTCGCCGACCATCTCGCGAATCATCTTGGTCGATTGCGAATAGCCCCACTGCTTTTCGGGCACGGGGTTGAGCCAGACGGTGGCGGGATAGGTCTGCGCCATGCGGTGGAGCCAGACCGCGCCGCTTTCCTCGTTGAAATGCTCGACCGATCCGCCGGGGTGGCTGATCTCGTACGGGCTCATCGCGGCGTCGCCGACGAACACGATCTTGTAGTCATGGCCATATTTGTGGAGCAGGTCCCAGGTGTTCGTCCGCTCGGCCCAGCGGCGGCGGTTGTCCTTCCACACGCCTTCGTAGAGGCAGTTGTGGAAGTAGAAGAACTCCATGTTCTTGAACTCGGTGGTCGCGGCGCTGAACAGCTCCTCGACCAGCTTGATGAACGGATCCATCGACCCGCCGACGTCGAGGAACAGCAGCAGCTTGACCGCATTCTTGCGCTCGGCGCGCATCTGGATGTCGAGCCAGCCCTGCTTGGCGGTGCCCGCGATCGTCGCGTCGAGATCGAGCTCCTCGGCATTCCCCTCGCGCGCGAACCGGCGCAGCCGGCGCAGCGCGATCTTGATGTTGCGCGTGCCTAGCTCGCGCGTGTTGTCGAGATTGGCGAATTCGCGCTTCTCCCAGACCTTGAGCGCGCGCTTGTGCTTGCCTTCGCCCCCGATCCGCACGCCTTCGGGGTTATAGCCCGAATTGCCGTATGGCGAGGTCCCCCCGGTGCCGACCCACTTGTTGCCGCCCTGGTGGCGCTTTTCCTGCTCCTCGAGCCGCTTCTTCAGCGTCTCCATGATCTCTTCCCACGAGCCGAGCGCCTTGATCGCCTCCATCTCTTCGGGCGAGAGCATCTTTTCCATCACTGCCTTGAGCCAGTCCTCGGGCACCTCGACCGGGTTCTGGCCATAATTGCTAAGCAGGCCCTTGAAGACCTTGTTGAAGACCTGATCGAAGCGGTCGAGCAGCCCCTCGTCCTTTACGAACGTGGCGCGGCTGAGGTAATAAAAAGCCTCGGGCGTCTGGTCGATCACGTCCTTGTCGAGCGCTTCGAGCAGCGTCAGGTGCTCTTTGAACGAAGCCTTGATCCCCGCTTCGCGCAGCTCGTCGATGAAATTGAAGAACATGATCGGTCCCGCCGCACGCGCATCGTGCTCGGCCGCAACCATGCCAGAACCACGGAGCGCGACAACCCGGTTTATGCGCGGTCTGCCGGGTGCGCCGCGTTCGGTTGCCTACCCTGTTCACGGTATCGCGTGTGCCTCAAAGGACTGGCATTCCCAGCGAACTCAAACGGGGGAAATATTATGAAAAGATTTGCTCTGGCCGCCGCTGCCACAATCGCCGCACTCTCGGTCACGACGACGGCAAGCGCCGACAACCACAATCGCCGCATCCTGATCGTCAACGACACCCACCACGCACTGCTACGCCTTTACGGCTCGAACGTTGGTGCGGACGATTGGCAGGAAGATGTGCTGGGCAGCGGCACGCTCGACGCCGGCGAGCGGATCACGGTCAATTTCGACGACGGCAGCGAATACTGCAACTTCGATCTCAAGGCGGTATTCGACGACGGCGACGAAGTCATCCGCCGCCGCTTCAACGTCTGCACCCAGTCGCAGTGGGTCATCCACGAATAGGGATTGGCAATCTCGTCTCGAGGAGCTGGCGCGTTGGGCGGCACCCTTGAGACGGGATTTGCTTTCGGGCCCTAAAAGACGGCTTTGCTCTCCTCGGAGCCTTCGAAACGAACTACGTCTTCCTCGGGACGGACGGGGAGTGCGCCGACCCCCTGTGCGCGGTATCTGGGCCCTGCCAGCTAGCCATTGCGCCGCGCCATGAACGCCAGCCGCTCGAACAGCATCACGTCCTGCTCGTTCTTCAGCAATGCGCCATGCAAAGGCGGAATCGCCTTGGTCGGGTCGCGATTCTGGAGGACGTCGAGCGGCATGTCCTCGTTCATCAGCAGCTTGAGCCAGTCGAGCAATTCGCTCGTGCTCGGCTTCTTCTTGAGCCCGGGGACTTCGCGGACATCGTAGAAGATATCCATCGCCTTGGTCACCAGCGTCTTCTGGATATCGGGGAAGTGGACGTCGATGATCGCTTGCATCGTCCCGCGGTCGGGAAACTTGATGTAGTGGAAAAAGCACCGCCGCAGGAACGCGTCGGGCAGTTCCTTTTCGTTGTTCGAGGTTATGACCACGATCGGGCGTTCGCGCGCGGCGATCGTCTCGTGCGTTTCGTAGACGTCGAAGCTCATCCGGTCGAGTTCCTGGAGGAGATCGTTGGGAAACTCGATGTCGGCCTTGTCGATCTCGTCGATCAGCAGAACAGGAAGCTGCGGCGCGGTGAACGCTTCCCACAGCTTGCCCTTGCGGATGTAGTTGGAGATGTCGTGGACCCGCTCGTCGCCGAGCTGCCCGTCGCGCAGCCGCGCCACCGCATCGTATTCGTAGAGGCCCTGCTGCGCCTTGGTGGTCGATTTGACGTTCCACTCGATCAGCGGCGCGCCGACCGCCTTGGCGATCTCGTGCGCCAGGACGGTCTTGCCCGTGCCCGGCTCGCCCTTGACCAGCAACGGCCGCCGCAACAGCACCGCGGCGTTGACCGCAACCTTCAGATCGTCGGTCGCGACGTAGTCCTTGGTGCCTTCGAAGCGTTGCGTGGGGGTCATGTGTGTGCGTCCTGTCGCTTAACCGTTCGATTAAGCGATAAGCAGCCGTGCCGGAGCGTGCAAGGCGAAGTTGCGAGGGCCTGTTACAAGCCCGCGGCGGCGAGTTCGCTTTTGGCGGCAGCATAGTCCGCCGCGAACTGCGCGTTGGCCATCAGACGGTCGGCGACCACG
>JANXSP010000168.1 GCA_025356575.1 Novosphingobium sp. | reverse complement strand
CGGCGGCGTGCTGCTGATCCTCGCCTTCTTCGTGATTGTGCAATGGGGCCTGGCGGCCGCGCTGCAAGCGCAATCGCGCTTCGCCCGCCTGACCGCGGCGGGCCTGGCCGCGACGATTTTTTATTATGTCTCGATCAACATGGCGATGGTGATGGGCATGGCGCCCGTAGTCGGCGTGCCGCTGCCGCTGATCAGCAATGGCGGGTCGAGCCAGATGACCTTCATGCTGTGCCTTGGGATCCTGATGTCAATCGACCGCAGCAACCGCCAGACGACGCGCTGGTAACGCAGCGCACACCGATTTTGGGCGGGCGCGCGAAAAAAGGTTTTGCATCGGGCCGCTACGCTGCTAACCGATCGCCTCCCGCCGCGGTCGCGCCACCACGCGCCTCGCCAGATCGCCGGGACTCGGACGCATAGCTCAGTTGGTAGAGCAGCTGACTCTTAATCAGCGGGTCCTTGGTTCGAGCCCAAGTGCGTCCACCATTCTTCGATCACCGTATTCTGCTTAACGGCGCAGCTTGAGCTTCACGATCTGCGTCGGCGCATCGCTTGGTCCGGCGAGGTCGATGGTGAGTGCGTTACCCGCTTGTGTCCAGCGAGCCAGCGTTCCACCGAGCAACGTCGCCGACTTGACCCTTGCCCCCGGCGGCAGCGGCAGGGTGATCGGGCCAGGGGGAAGCGCGCCGATCAGGTGTAGATAGGTCGCTCGGACCGATTTCGTCGCACCGACTTGCAGGCCGGCGGGCACTTGCCCCTCAAGCGCAACGGGCCGCGTGCCGCGGATTGCTTCGCCGTAGGTGCGCAGCCATGCTCCCAGTGCATCGAGCCGGATCGTCTGCGCAGGGTCGAGGGTGGCGTCGCCGCGCGGGCCGGTGTTGAGCAGGACGTTGCCATTGAAACACGCCGCCTGGGTCAACATCTGGGCGATTGCAGCCGGGGTCAGCAAGTCGCTGTCGACTTCCGCACGGTTCCAGCCGAACGATTTGCCGATGCCCCGCGTCGTTTCCCAATCGAACGGGAGCAGGCGGTCGAACAGGCCATATTCGGGGGTGCGGACATCATAGTGCGCCGGCTTGGGCGGGAGCAGACCGGTGACCCCGGGGGTCTTGTCGAAGGCGTGCGGATCGCGCAGCCCTGCAGGGCTCATCCAGCGGTCGTTGATCAGTCCGTCGGGGACCACGTTGTAATAGTGCGCGGCGAGCTTGAGGAACGATGCTTCTGACGGATAAGCGATGTCGTTCCACAGGTAATCGGGGCGGTAGCGGTCGATCAGTTCGCGGTAATGCGCCTCGATATAGGCGAGGTATGCCGGGTCTTCGGGAATACCGCCGATCATGTCGCGGACAGTGTCGATGCGACGATTGTTGAACGTCCAGTCGAGCCCGCCCGAATAATAGACCCCGAACTTCATCCCGCGCGCGCGGACTGCCGCGGCCAGTTCGCCGACGACATCGCGGGCCGTGCCCCAGTGCGGAATGTGCGGGTTCGGTGTCGCGCTCGGCCACAGCAGGAACCCGTCGTGGTGCTTGGCTACCAGCACCGCGTACCCTGCCCCCGCGCGAGCGAACTGATCGGCCCAGGCATGCGGGTCCCAGCGTTCTAGCGACTGGTTGAACGCCGCACCGAACGCTTCGTACGGAGCGTCCGCGCCATACGTGCGGGCATGGTACGCCGCGGTCGAGCTGCCGGGGAACCGCATCGAATTGCGGTACCATTCGGCGTATGGGTTCTCGGCAAATGGCGATGCGCCCTCCATCGCGGTGATCGGGCGCGCGGTCGCGGCGAAGCCGGGGATCGAATAGGGCCCCCAGTGGACAAAGATTCCCAGCTTGGCGTCCTTGAACCAGGCGGGCGCGTGGTGCCGGTGCAGGCTCGGCAGATCGGGGGTGTACGTTGCCCGAGCCATCGCTGCGCCCTTTGCCCAACCCGTGTTCGCGCCGAGCAGGCTGGCGCCGGCAAGGCCAAGCGCGGTTTCCATCGCTTCACGCCGCGTGGCGGTCCAATCGTTCATCAAGCGCAATCTGCGTGGCGGTGGGTTCGGCGTCCAGCTATATATGCCCGCGTTGCCCCGCGTTTCGCGCTGGCCTATGGCGCGGGCTGATCACGGGAGAATTCGGGTGAGCGACGCGGTATTGTACGAAGGCGGCAGCGACGGGATCGTCGTGCTGACGCTCAACCGCCCCGAACTGCGCAATCCGATTTCGGACAACGAGATGGTCGAGGCGATCCTTGCCGCGCTTGACCGGCTCGAACGTGATGTGGGGGCGCGCGTGGCGATCCTTACCGGGGCGGGCAAGGCGTTCTCCTCGGGCGGCAACATCAACGCCATGAAGTCTGGCGGCGGCCTTAACGACGGGCTGCCGGTGCGCACGCGCGGCAATTACAAGCGCGGTATCCAGCGCCTTCCGCTTGCGTTCGCGGCGCTCGAGGTGCCGGTGATCGCGGCGGTCAACGGCCCCGCGATCGGCGCCGGCCTCGATCTGGCGACGATGTGCGATTTGCGCGTGGCGGGCGAAAGCGCGCGATTTGCCGAAAGCTTTGTCAAGCTGGGGATCATCGCCGGTGATGGCGGGGCCTGGCTGCTGCCGCGCGTCGTCGGGTTTTCCAAGGCCGCCGAAATGGCGTTGACCGGAGACATGATCGGCGCGGCCGAAGCACTGGCCTGCGGGCTGGTCAGCCAGGTCGTGCCCGATACCGATCTGCTCGCCGCGGCACGGACGCTGGCGGGACGGATTGCCGCCAATCCGCCGCACGCGGTGCGGATGACCAAGCGGCTGTTGTGGGAAGGCCAGCGGACCGAGCTGGCGACTCTTCTGGAGATGGCCGCGGCAATGCAGGCACTCGCACACGCGACCGGTGACCACGCCGAAGCGGTCGACGCGTTTCTTGAAAAGCGTCCGCCCGTGTTCAAGGGCGACTAGAGCGACGCCGCCAGATCGATGTACTGGCGGTCGAAATAGATCAGCGGGACGCCGCCGTGGTGCCAGGCCGCCTCCAGTTCACCGATAAAGATGCTGTGCGTGCCGAAGTCCTGGCGCAGCACCCGCCGGCACAACAGCGCCGATTGCGCATCGGCGAGGACCGGCAAACCCTGGAACTGCGTCCAGTTGCCGACCTTGAAGCGTTCTTCCCCGCTGGCGCCGCGGGCAAAGCAATCGGCGACATCGCGGTTGCCGGTCCCCAGGACATTGACGCAAAAGCGGTCCGCCTGGCCCAGCGGGGCATGGACCGACGCACTCTGGTTGATGCAGACGAGCAGCGAGGGCGGATCGAAACTGAGCGAGCTGACCGCGGTGGCCAGGATCCCGTGGCGCTCCCCCTCCCCCGCCGTGGTGATCGCGTAAACCGTCGCGGCAACCTGGCGCATCGTGTCGCGGAATGCGGTCAGCAGTTCTTCGCGGTCCATGGTTTCGTCCCCAGCTGCGGACGCCTTAGGCGGGGCGCCCTGCTGCGTCGAGATGATGGTTGGGGAAATACCTGTGGTTCGGCGTTCGATCGACCGGAAGTGCCGCGGGGGTGCGGCTCGCGATCATATCAAAAAAACAGGGGCGCCAGACTCCGTCCGGCGCCCCCGCATTCTCGAAACGCCGGTGCCTAGAACTTCACGCGGGCAGTCACGCCGTACATCCGCGGTTCTTCGACGAAGGCCGAGCGATCGCGATAACCCGAGCCACCGCGCAGCGGGGTGTTGAAGGTGATCGTGCGGATACGCGAGTTGGTGATGTTGGTGCCCCACACCTCGAACGAGATCTTGTCGCCGGGCAGTCCGATCCCCGCGCGCAAGTTGATCTTGGCCGTGTCCCCTTGCGTATCCAGCGGCACCGGCGTGCGATTGGTCTCGATCGCGGTGGTGCTGGTCCGCCGGCTGCTGGCGTACTGGATGTTGCCGTTGACGAGCAGCGTCCAGCCCGAATTGTTGAGCGGACCATCGTATGTCAACCCGACTACCCCGGCCCAGCGCGGTGCGTTGGTCAGCGACGATCCGCACAGCAGCGACGGTGTCTGGGTCGGGTTGGCGGCGAGATAGGCCGCGCTCATGCAGTCCTTGGGATAGCGCGCGTTGGTGAATGTCACCCCGAGGTTGGCGCTGAGGCCGCCCGCGATGCGCCCGAACAGCTCGGCCTCGGCGCCCGTAGAGCGCGCCTTGTCGACGTTGAAGGTGACGAACTGGATGCCCGTGAACTCCAGAACCTGGAAGTCGCGCAGCTTCTGGTCGAACACCGCAAAGTTGGCATTGAAACGCCCGAACGTGGCCTTGACCCCCGCCTCCAGCGAGTTGACCCGCTCTGACCGGAAGCGCGGATCGGCGCCGCCCGCAGCGGCGGTCGCATCGAGGTTGAACCCGCCCGATTTGTAGCCGTGGCTATAGCTGGCGTAGAGCAGCGTATGCTCGGTCGGCTTGAACGCGATCTGGCCAGTATAGGTCAGTTCGTGGTCGTTGAACTGCTTGGCGAAGGTGCGCGGCAGCGGCAGGAACGCCGAGGCGGGGGTATCGGCCTGCGCCGCGAACGGGAAGCAGGTAATGCCGAGCGCGGCGCCAGCGAGCAGGTTGGCGGTCGCCGCAGGAAGGCCGATCGGAAACCCCTGCAGGTTGGTGATGATGTTCGAATACCCGTTGGCAATCGTGTTGCACGCAGTCGACGAAGCCGAAAGCTGCCGGAACGATCCGTCCTTGGTTTCGTGGACGTACCGGGCGCCTGCGGTGACCGAAAGTTGATCGGTGATGTTGAGCACGTTGTGCGTAAAGATCGACCAACTGCGGCTGTTCTGGTTATACAGGTTCTGCGCAAAGCTGCCGTTGGCATCGACCACCGTGTTAAGCGGCGAGAGATACGCGGGGAACCCGACCACTTTCGCGAGCCGCGTGAACGCCTTGAGCGGATCGGACGCGATGAACGACAGGTTGTTGCCCAGCAAAGGCCCGAGAATGCCCGCAGCGGCCGAAGCCTGATACTGGCTTCCCAGCGTAAGATATTGCAGTTCCTCGATCTTCTCGTTCGAGTAGTAACCACCCACGAGGAAATCGAGCTTGTCATTGAGGGTGGTGCCCTGGAGGCGAAGCTCCTGGGTAAAGGTGCGGATCTTGTCGTAGTTGTACGGCGCGGTCGGATTGGTCACGCCCGGCCCGACCGAATACGTAAGCAGCGAAGTGAAATCGTCCTGCTGCGACTGCGCCTTGAAATCGCGGTAGGCGGTGATCGAGGTGATCTTGATCGCGCCGGGGCTCCAGATCAGTTCGCCCGAAGCGCCCCATTGCCTCTGGTTGTTGGTGAAGCCCTGCGAGTTGCTCGTCAGGCGGTCGAGCGCGCTGTCTCCCGTCGCCGAAATGCCGTCGTTGGGCAGCCCGTAAGCCTGAAACAGCCCGGTCGCCGCGGCTTCGGTCTCGCGCACGTTGATGGCAT
>JANXSP010000151.1 GCA_025356575.1 Novosphingobium sp. | reverse complement strand
GATCTCGTTCTTCCGTCGAAACTGGCCAACATGCTGGCATCGGGCCGGCCCGTTATTGCCACCGCGGCGCCTGGGACGGCGCTGGCCGAAGAGGTCGCCGGGTGCGGGGAAATCGTCGCACCGGGCGACGCTACGGCTTTTGCGGCGGCGATCGCGCAGTTGATCGATGCTCCCGGGCGCCGGGCAGAGCTGGGTGCGGCAGCCCGCGAGCGGGCGGAGCAACGCTGGTCGCGATCTGCCGTACTTGCGCAATTCTGCACCGCGCTCGAAGCAGCCGTAACAGCGCCGCGAAGCCGGTCATCGACGTCGGGAGCTGCTTGATGCGTATTCTGCATGTCATCGCGAGCTGCGACCCGCGCGGCGGCGGTCCGATCGAAGGTGTGCGGCGGCTGGGCGAGGCGTTTCGCGTCGCGGGCCACGAGCAGGAGCTGCTCACGCTCGACACCCCCGACCAACCGTGGGTCCGTGAACACCCCGCGACCGTCCATGCGCTGGGAACGCCAGTGAGCGGGCGGGGACCGATCGCCCGGCTGCGCCGCCGCGTCGCGCGTTCACCCGATGCCACGGCCTGGCTGCGCCGCCATGGCCGCGCGTACGACGGCATTATCGTCGACGGTCTGTGGAATTATTCGACGCGGGTGGCCAGGCTGGCCCTGCCTGGGGGCGACACCCCGTACATCGTTTTCACTCACGGCATGCTCGATCCCTGGTTTGCGGGCAAGTACCCGCTCAAGCATGCGCTGAAGCAGGTGTTCTGGCGGTTCAATGAGGGCGTGCTCCTGCGCGGCGCAGCAGCGGTGGCGTTCACCTGCGAACAGGAGCGCCGGCTTGCGCGGCGCTCGTTCGCGCCGTGGCGGATGCGCGAGGCGGTCGTAGGATTCGGGACCAGCCTGCCGCCGCCGCCAACCACCGCGATGGAGCAGGCATTTCGCGCCACCGTGCCCGCGCTCGGCATGGGGGGATACTTGCTGTTCATGAGCCGGATCCACGAGAAGAAGGGCGTCGATGTCCTGATCGCGGCGTTTGCCGAAATTGCCGCAGCGTTTCCCGCAATCGATCTCGTGATCGGGGGGACCGGAGCGGAGAGCTACGTCGCCGCGCTTCGCCGCCAAGCCGAGGCGAGCGGCTACGGCGCGCGGATCCATTGGCCTGGCATGCTGGGGGGCGACGCCAAATGGGGGGCGTTTTACGCCTGCGATGCCATGGTCCTGTCATCGCACCAGGAAAATTTCGGCGTCGTCGTGGCCGAGGCGGCGGGCTGTGCAAAACGGGTTGTGATTTCCGATCAGGTCAACATCTTCGACGAAGTTGCGGCTGCCAACGCAGGTTTTATCGCTTCCGACGAAGTTCAAGACTTTGCCCGCGCGTTGCGGGACTGCCTGGCCCAGTCGCCAGCCGAGCGCGCCGCAATGGAGCAGCGCGGCGCTGCGCTGTTCGCCGAAAAATTCAACATCGCAGCGACGGCTGTGCGTCTACTGAACGTGTTCTCTGCCGCGCGATCCCGCAATCCCATCCCCCGCGCAGAGTGATTGATGGCTAAAACACTTTCCTACATATAACCATATAGGTACATTGCGGCTTCAATCTTGGAGTCCGCATATGCCCAATCCGCAAATTCTTCACCCGTCATCGTCGGTCCCGCTTGCCGCCATGAGTTTCGGCGACACCGGTGACATCGCCAAGGCCGTTTCCCCGGCCAACCCGTTGCCCACGCTCGACCGGCCGTATCGCGGTGCGCGTCCGCTGGTCGCCAACACCGCGATCGCGGCCGGCAGCGCAGTGCTTGTCGATTGTCTGGTCGCGGGTTCGGTCCAATTCGAATTCGCCGACGCCGGTGCGGGGGTCACCACGTTGACCGTCAACGTACCCGCCGGGCTCGCGATCTTGCCGTTTGCAGCGCAGCGGTTCCTCTCGGCCGGCTCTACCGCCAGCTTCAACGCCTGGGTGCTCGACTGATGGCCGCGCTGGTTCTCGCCAAAGCGGCTCCGCGGCGCACGATCCACTTGCCCCGGCAGGTACGGTATCCTCAGGTCATGGCCGCACCGCCCACGGTCACCATCACGGCGTCGTCATACGGCACTTTGGCGCGTACGTACGGCGCGGGCAGCGCGGGTGCGGGCGGCAACAACTCGCCCTCGGGCTCGTACAGCAGCGTGTTCGGCTATGCCCGCACAACTCCGGCGACCACGCCCGCCGGCAGTCTGGGCTTCGAGCAGGAGCCAACGGTGACGCCGGGGATAGCCGCGCCGACCGCCTATGGTTCGACGATGGTCAGCTTCATGCACACCGGCACGTCGCTCGAAGTTATCTTGATGCTCGCCACCGGCGGCGTATTGTTCCGGGTCGATGACGAATATGTGAGCCTGACGCCGACGACGGTTGCGACCAATCCCACCGCGATCAAGCTCGATTTCGGCACGGCGCGCAAGACCCGCCGGATCGACGTAATCGGCTTCATCAGCTTTTACGGCGTCTGCATCAACGCGGCCGACGATGTCTGGGCCGCCCCGATTCGCGGGCCGCGCGTGATCTGCGTCGGCGATAGTTTCACCACCAATTATTCTACCGGCTGGCCCAACTGGCTTGCCGATGCGATGGGCTGGGACGATGTCTGGTCGAGCGGAGTCGGCGGCACCGGATTTCTCGCTACGTCAGGCGGAGTGAGCAAAACCTTCCGTCAGCGACTGGCGAGCGATGTGATCCCGTTCAAGCCCGACATCGTGGTGGTTCACGGCGGTATCAACGACGGCGGTCAAGGCCCGGCGGCACTTCAGTCGGAAGCTGCGGCATTCGTCCTCGCGCTTAAAACGGCGCTTCCCGATTGCCTCGTCATCGGCGGCGCCAACGGCAGCGGCGGACCCGAGCGTTCCAACGCTGCAACGTTCGATCTCTACGATGCGCTGGCGGCGGGTTGGACCTCGGCCGGAGCTATCTGGGCATCGCCGATGCAAATGCCGATCAAGGGCGTGCTTGCCGCAACCACGATGCCCTACGCATTTGCCGCGGGCTTTCCGGGCAACACCGGAGTCAAGACCGCGTGCGGCCAAACCGCCGGGCTGATGGTCAACGTGCCGCTGCGCGTTGGCACCACGGTCGATGTTGGCACGGGCGCAACGCGGGAGCGGGTGCATCTGCTGGGGTTCGGCCTGGGCAGCGGCAAGCCCGTCTATGCCTTCGACGGCGCGTTCCAATACGCGCATGCGGCGGGCGAAATCGTTACCGAGGTCGGACCATCTTATCTTACCGGGCGGGGTAATTCGGGCGCGGCGACGGGCTGGGGCAACGCCGACCTCTATACCGGCAGCGACACGGTTCATCCCACCCCGGCGGGCCATATCGCGATAGGGCAAATCCAAGCCCGCCTCATCCGCGATGCTTTGACGAACCTGTCGCCCCTAAACCGCGCGAAATTCGCTATCGTCACGGGCTGAGATGCGGTCAGGCCGGCTTTTGCGCCACCAGGATCATGCTCTTCCACAGGAAGGGGAGCCGGCCGACCCCGACGAATTCGACCACATTCAGCCCTGCATCGGCAAGCAGCTTCGATAGGGTTTCGCGGCTCCAGAACTTGACATGGCCGCCGTGCCAGCCGGGATTGTGATGGTGATCCCACTTGCCCGCCGCCGCCACCGCGACATTCTTGAGATAGCCGTGGTACGGCGTGCTGACGATCGCGTGCCCGCCCGGCTCCAGCGTAGTGAAGCAAAACGCGGCGAATTCGTGCGGCGAATACAGATGCTCGACCACCTCGGTCGACACCACCAGCGGGTACTGGCGGGGCGGGGGGGTATTGAAGGTCCCGACCGTGAAGGGAATTGCCGGATAATTCCGCCGCGCAATTTCAATGCCTGTGGGATCGGCGTCGAAACCGCTGACCACAATCCCCTGGCTGTGCAGAAAGTGCGCCATCTGGCCATTTCCGCACCCGGCATCGAGGACTTCGCCCCCGCCATACTTCTTCACCAGCGTAAGCACTGCCGGATCGAGATAGGATGATGATTCGGGTGCCTGGTCGACCCAGCCATAGTCGCTGACATGTTCCATCCGGTTCGATTGGCAGAAATCGCCGAGGGCGGCAATCCCGGAGCCGGGGTTTTTATCGCAATGCAGCATTGCGGTTGCGATTGGGACGCGCGCCGGTTTTTGAAGGTGACGCGAACCCGGCTTGAGCCTAGTCAGCGGCGATGCAAGCGGCTCCTTCAGCGCCCGACGGCGGGCGATTTAGCTATCCCGATGAGGCCGCGCCTTCGCTGACTGTCATCATCCTTACCCGCAACGAAACGCTCCATCTCGGCCGTGCGCTGGCATCGTTGCGCGGGCTCGTGCGCCAGGTGATAATCGTGGATTCGGGATCGACCGATGGCACCCGCGAACTGGCGCGGGCGTGGGGCGCTTTGGTCATCGAGCGCGCGTGGGTCAATTATGCCGATCAGTTCCAGTGGGCGCTCGATCACGCCGGAGTGACCACCGAGTGGGTCATGCGTCTTGATGCCGACGAAACCTTCGGCCCCGACCTTACAGCCGAATTGCGCCGGAGATTGGCCACCGCCCCAAGCGACGTCTCGTCGTTTTCGCTCGACCGCCGACACTACTTTATGGGGCGCTGGATCCGCCACGGCGGGCGCTATCCGCTGCGGCTGACGCGAATCTGGCGCAGCGGCATGGCAACGATCGAACAGCGCTGGATGGACGAGCACATCGTCGTCCACCACGGCCAGACCGAGCATGTCGCAGGCGAATTCAGCGATATCAACCTCAACGACCTCAGCTTCTTCACCGACAAGCATAACGGCTATGCAACGCGCGAGGCGATCGACGCCCTCATTACCCGGTATGCGCTGTTCGATCGTCCCGATCAGGCGGCCGACGGCGAGATGGGCGGGCAGGCGCGGCGCAAGCGGGTGGGCAAGGTCAGTTTCTACAACCGCCTGCCGCTCGGTCTGGGGCCGCTTGGGTATTTCGTCTTTCGCTATGTCTTCCAGCTTGGCTTCCTCGATGGGAAGCCGGGCCTCATCTATCACGTCCTGCAGGGCTTCTGGTACCGTTTCCTGGTCGATGCCAAGCGCTACGAATTCGAACGCGAGATGGCGGGCTGCGGTGACAACGAGGCACGGATTGCGCGGCTGTCCCAGATATCGGGGCACGATCTGCGCGCGTTTGAGGCGGCTTCGCGCGGCACGCGTTAGGGCAGCGGTACCGCCGAGCCCGCTCCAGCGATTTCGCGCGTGCCGACCTGCTTGGCGGGATTGCCCGCGACAATCGCCCACTCCGCGACATCGCGCGAAACGCAGCCGCGTGCGGCCACGACCGCGCCGCGGCCGATCGTCACGCCAGGCCCGATAAACGCCTCGGCGGCGATCCAGGCGCTGGCACCGATGACGATTGGCGCGGTAATCAGTTGAAAATCGGGATCGCGGGGATCGTGGTTCCCGGCGCATAGGAACGCGCGTTGCGAGACGATCGTTGCCGCGCCGATGCGGATCGGGGCCATGTTGTAGCAATCGACTCCCGGGCCCATCGACGACGCCCGCTCCATCGCCAGATTGCGCGGCAACCACACCCGCACCGATGGTGCGACGTTGCAGCCGTCAGCGATTTGCGCCCCGAATGCGCGCAGCAGGAACCGTCTCCACCCCGCAAACAGCGGCCGCGGCTGCCACCGCGCGCCCAATGTCCAGACTATTCCCCAAGCCAGCCGCTCAAGCCGGTTCGCCATCGAGAAGCTCGCTCCGCCTTCGATCGGACGGGCGGTGCGCGCCTCGAGCGGCGCGCTCACTGGCCCAGCGCCGGCGCGATCCGGCGCAAGGTGACCGTCGCGCCATCGCCGAGCCGCTGGGTCTGGTTGAGGATCAGATAACCGAGCGCGCAGCCGCCCGGGGTCGGCGCATCGATCCGGGCAATCCAGCCTTGCCCCGCCGGGGACAGCGTTTGGGCGAGCGGTGTTTCGCCCCCCTTGGCGCATTCGAAACTCCACGAATAGGCGGCGACGGCATCGCGCGCGCCCGCCCAGTCGATCGTCAGCGCGATCCGTGCGGGCGGGGCGAAAAACTGGTTGAGCACGCGTCCCGGAGGCGCACCAAGCGCGCCGATGACGACCCCGCCGCCTTCGGCCGGGGACACTTCGGCAGGCGCATTTTCGGACAGGGCCCAGTCGCTGCCGAGGGGCGCGTCTTTGCCGAAAGCACGAAACTGCGGATCGTATAGCGGGTCCGCGAGAAGTGCCTTGTTCGCAGCAGTCTCGCGCCACAGGGCCAGGCCCGCTTCGGGATGCCCCGCCTTGGCGAAGCCTTCGCTCGCGCGGCCAACGGCTTCGCGCAGCCATTCGCCGTCGTCGGCATCGACCCCGGCGACCAGCTGGCTACGCAGTCCGATCGCCGCGAGGCTCTTGGGCGGGGTTGCCAGGTAGGGCGGGATCCAGCCTGTGCCAAGGTGGTGCGCCGCGCGGCCGGACAGAGCCTTGAGCCCGCCGGGGTACGCCAGCAAGCTGTCGGCCAGCGGGGCGGCAACCTCGGCCCCGGCAACGCGGCCCAGCGCGTCGATCCGTGTCGCCGCGACGTCCGGAGCGTTTTCGCGCAAGGCAGCGCGGTACAGCAGGATGTTCGTCGAAGCATCGCGCCAGCCCAGCGAGGCCGCCTGGTTAAGCGCGCGAGTCGCCTGGAGGGGATCGAGCCGCAGTGCGACCAGTGCCAGGCTGGGTTGATCGAGCGGCATCACCCGCAGCGCGCGGTGCGCATGTTCAAGGGTCGGGCCCTGCTGCCCCCCGGCAAAAGCCCGGCGCGCCGCGTCGCCCTGCAATGCGGCATCCCACGGTGCCAGGCGCAGGCCGAGCGCGGGCGAGAACGTCGCCAGCGCCGGACCGGCCCCGATGATCAGGATCAGCGCCGCCGCGGACGCCGTAAGAATCCGCGCGCGGAGCAGCGCGGGGCCAGGCGAGGGGGAACCGCGCGCTGCGGCTCCGTCCACCTCAGGCATCCTTGCCGTAGTAATAATAATAGCCGTACTCGTAGCCGTAGCCCGAATTCTTGGGATCGAACTTGTTGAGGATCGCGCCGTCGATGCGAATGCCCGCCGCTTTCAACCGGCGCACCGCCGCCAGTCCGCGGCCACGCAATGGCCGGCCCGATTCGATGACGTAGGCAAGGTGGTTGACCATCTGACCCAGGATGATCACGTCGGCGAGGCCGAGCACTGGCGGGGCATCTAGCAAAACGAGATCGTAGGTTTGCTGTGCGGTTTCGAGCAGCTGCTCCATCGCCCCGCCCGAAAGCAGTTCGGGAACACTCGGCGGGATCGGACCCGAAGGGATGAAATCGACCTTGGGATTGGGGGTTTTCATCACGACCTCGGTCCACGGCCGCTGGCGCGAGAGGACATCGGTCAGGCCGACATCGCGCGACACCCCGAACAACCGGTGCTGGGACGGGCGCCGCAAATCGGCGTCAACCACCAGAACGCGCTGCCCGGCCCGGGCAAACGCACGCGCGATGCCATAGACGACCGCGCTCTTGCCTTCGGATTCGCGGCTGCTGGTAACGAGCATGGTCTTGAGCGAGGCATCGCTCGACAGCAGGGTGAGCGACGTTCGCAGCGCGGCGAACGCTTCCGACACACTCGACTTGGGATCGGCCAGTAGTTCGTCGGGCGTGGTCCCGGCGGGATACTTGGGCACGATCCCGAGGAACGGCACACGCAGCTTGTTGATGATGTCTTCCGGCGTCCGCGTCGCGTCGTCGTAATATTCGCGCAGCAGCACGAACAGGCTGGCCGCGCCAAGCCCGGCGAGAAACGCGAGGAGCAAGTTGACCATCGGCCGCGGCGATACCGGGCTGCGAGGCACTTCTGCCTTGTCGATCAGCGAGAGATTGCTGCTCGTCACGCCCGCCGCGGCGCTGACTTCCTTGAACCGCTGCAGCAGGCCATCGTACATCGTGCGGTTGGTATTCGTTTCGCGCGCCAGGATATTATACTGGACGCGGTTGCCTTGCTCGATCTGGTTGCCGCTGCGCAAGCCATTGGCCTGGGCCTGGAGCTGCTGCTCGTCGTGGGCCGCGGTTTCATACTGGCGGCGCAAGCTGTCGCGGATGGTACCCGCTTGCGTGGCGATTTGCTGATCGAGGATGCGGAGCTGATCCTGATGCTGGAGCATGACTGGGTGATCGGCGCGGTAACGGCTGGAATCGCGCGCAATTTCGGCGAGCGCCGCGGCACGGGTCGCCGTAAGTTGCTGGATTGCCGCGCTTTGCTGCACTTCGGGGATCGACAGCAGCGAACCGCCGGTGGCACTGCGGTAGCGCTCCTGGGCACGAATGCGCTCACCGCGGGCGGCATTGAGCGCAACGTTGGCCTCGACCAGGTTGGTGATCAGCAACGACTGGGTGCCGCCTTCGGGATTGTCTTTCGAACCCGTCTGGAGATCGATGATGTTGCGCGAACGAGCGTAGTTGATCTGCGCCAGTTCCGACGCTTCGAGCCGCGACTTGGCCTTGGCCAGCTCGTCTTCCAGATACCGGCGCGCATAGGCCGAAGAATCGAACTTGCGGTCGATGTTGGCGGCAATGAAAGTCTCGGCATAGGCGGTTGCGAGCTTTGCCGCGAAGACCGGATCGGGGCTGCGCATGGCGATCGCGACGATCCGACTGTTGCGTGGAACCTTTGAATCGAGATGCCCCATCAGGCTGCTGGCAATCGCTTCGCGCCGGGTCTCGGCCATCGTCAGCCCGGCGGCGGGCCGGACCGGGGCATGCTCCAGCATCCGCCGGAAGTATTCGTCGCTTGCCGCCAGGCCCAGCGAAGACACTACCCGCCGCGCGATCGCACGACTGCCGAGAATGTCGATCTGGGTCTGGAGGAACATCTCGGTATCGTATTCGGGAGCTTCGCTGCCGGCCTTGCCATCGATGTTGACCAGGTCGCGGGCCTGGTTGTCGATCTGCACCGTCGCTGCGGTTTCGTAGATCGGGGTTTTGGAGAGTGTGTAGATAAACCCCGCGACCAGCGCCGCGACCAGGATCGCCGCGATGAAATAGCGGTTGCGATATAGCGCTGCGAAAAATCGCCGGAAATCGAGGTGCACCGAAGGCATAGCACTTTCATCGGCGGAGCCGTTCGCCAGAGCGCTGGGAGCCAGCGTTCCGGTTTGGGAAGGGGTTATCGCGTTCACGTCAGCCCCTGATCAAAATGCACGAAAGATGGTGAGGAGCGGCGTCGCTGCGAGCAGATCGCGATACGCGGACTTGATCGCGGAAGTCCCGACGATCACCTGATCGCCAGCGACAACCTCCGGGTCGGCGTCGATTCCGGCCCGGATGCGGCCAAGGTCGAAGACCCCGCCAACCCGTTGGCCGTTGACCCGGCGGATGATCGCGACCTGGTTATCGCGCGCCACGGCGGTTACTCCACGCGCCAGCGCGATCGCGTCGACCAGTGAAATCCGCCCGGGCATTTCATAAACGCCCGACTGCGTGACCGCACCATCGACGGTAACCCGCCGGCGTGACGATTCGGCAATCGCCACGGTCACCCGCGGATTGACCAGGTAACGCTGGCCGAAGCGGATCTCGAGCTGGCGCGCGAGCTGGGTGCTGGTCAGCCCGGTGGCCGTCACTTCGCCCAGCAAAGGGACCTGCACGAACCCATCCGAATCGACCAGCGCCTTTTCAACCGTGAGGTCGGGCTCGCGGAACACCGAGATATCGAGCCGGTCGAGCGGACCGATTAGGTAATCGCGCGCCTCGAGCACGTCTCCGACCGGGATCGTTGTATAAGCAGCCTGGCCGGCGGGGAGGACGGGCTTGGGCGATCCGCCGCACGAGGCCACGGCCCCCGCCAGCAAGGCTGCGAAAATCGGTTTAGAGACAGACTTCAAAGCGTGCATCATTGATCCGACATCGCAGGTTTGGTTAAGCCGGGGTCTAGGGCATTGCGATCCCCACTGGCAATCTTTTGCTGCACTGCGTCAGTTGCGCCCAGACACGCGGCAAAGACCGCGGCAATAGCCGCCATGCGCAGCGGATAATCGGCAGCGCTGTGGACCAGCAATGCAGCGATCACGCACAGCGGCGCCCACTTTTCACTCGCGGCAATCCTAAGCGGTCGAATCCGCCAGATTTGCACCCCCAGGAACACCATCAGCGCAGCAATCGTCAGGAGCGCGGGCAGTCCACCCTCGAGGACCAGCTGGAGGTAGTCGTTGTGCGCTGCGACCACATAAGCGCTGCCCAAGGTATCGAGATCCTCGAACGAGAAATACACCGGGACAAAACTGCCGTAGCCCGAACCCAGCGGCCAGAAATGGCGCAGCGCGACCATCGTCCCCTCGGCGATGGCCACGCGCTCTTCCTGTGTGGCACCGCTGAACCGGGCGACCAGTCGCGCGTACACCGGGAGTTGCGGCAACACCGCCGCCGCCGCGACCGCCACCGCCAACAGCGCTGCGATCCGCCAGCGCGATAGGTTCCACAGCAAGGCCAGGCTCACGACCAGTGCCGGGCCGACCAGGAGCAGACCCATCCGCGATATCGTGGCGGTGACGGAGAATGCCAGGAACACGATCCCCGCCGAAATCAGCGGGGCGGCGCGGCGCCGCACATCGGGACGCACGGCCAGCGGCAACAGCAAAATTCCCGCGATGAGCAGATCGGCATGATGATTGCGGTTGATCATCAACCCGGTCGAGGTGCCGAAATGTTCGCTGCCGTAGATGTTGCCTAAACCCGCGATGCGCTGAATGTCGCCGATTACCGCGCTGAACAGCGCAAAAAGGGCGATTGCGCCGAGCAGGCGGCGGACCTGGTCGAGCGGAAGCCGGCCGACCCCGAGGTACAGCACGATCGGCGCGAAGACCGCGGCCAGGGCTAGCACCGCGGCGCTGGGATCGAGCGCGAGCGGGCGCCAGCCGGTCCCCCACCCCGTGGTCAGCCCCGCCGAGCCCAGGATCTGGGCGACCTGATCGCCTGCTGGAAGCTGTTTCCAGACCATCGGGGGCAGCGGCACCAACTGTAGCAGCGCCGCGCAAACGACGACCGCGGCGATCCTGCCGCCGAGCGGCCAACCAGGGGCGCCGGCGTGTGCGTCGACGGGGGGGACGAGAAGCACATAGAACAACGGCAGCGATGCAAGCTGGACGAGCAACTGACCCAGCCCCCAGTTGGCCCCGCCGACGAGCAGCGCGGCCGCGACGATCGCGCCGCAGGCCCACGACAGAAGCCGGTGATCGGCCGCTGCGGCGGGGAGCGCAGCGGCGGGCGCGAACATCCGGTGCAAGGTCATATCGCTGGGCTCCCCGCGCATGCCGGCTATGCCGCGTCCATGCCGCGCAGGTTCTGCCCGGCGCAAAAGTCGCGGTACACCGCGGCGATCCCATCATCGAGCGCGATCCGCGGGCTCCACCCGAGCGCGGTCAGCCGCGCCGAATCCATCAGTTTGCGGGGGGTGCCATCGGGCTTGGCCGGATCGGGGATCAGTGCTCCGTCGAGCCCGACGACGCGCATGACCGTCTGCGCCAGTTCGGCGATCGTCACGTCGCTGCCGCTGCCGACATTGATGTGCGTATCCTCGCTGTAGGTCTTGAGGAGGAACACCAGCGCATCGGCGAGATCGTCGACATGGAGGAACTCGCGGCGCGGAGTGCCGGTGCCCCAGATCGGCAAGTCGCGATCGCCGCGGAGCCTGGCCTCGTGCGCCTTGCGGATCAGCGC
>JANXSP010000140.1 GCA_025356575.1 Novosphingobium sp. | reverse complement strand
CTGGTCGCTGGCCAAGCAAAAGGACGCATTCGGATACCGCGCCGAGCCGATCAAGGAAGGTCGCAAGACTTCGGGGCTGGGGCGCGAGGAGTTCGTCGAGGTCACCCGCGACTTCCTGCGCGAGGCGATCGCCCGCTGGATCCTCGGCGATGAGCCGTTCACCGCGCGGCTCAATCCCGATCTTCCCGGCTACGGGGATTACGATCAACTCATGCGTCTGGACGAATGGCAGGGCCGCGGCGATCCGAAGGACCACGCGGCATGAGCGGGAGCCGCAGCAACCCGGGCAAAGTCTGGCCGCTCCAGGGCAACCAGCTCCCCGCGGTCGACCCGCGCGAGACCGTGTGGCTCGGCGCCTCGGCGGGGACGGGCAAGACCCAGGTACTGTCCGCGCGCGTGCTGCGCCTGTTGCTACGCCCCGGCGTCGCGCCATCGCAAATCCTCTGCCTGACCTTCACTAAGGCGGGTGCGGCGGAGATGGCGACGCGGGTCAACGAGGTCCTCGCCAGCTGGGCGCGGATGCCCGACGCAGTGCTCGCGCGCGATCTTGCCGCGATCGGCGCGGAGGTCGGGGCAGAGGCCATCGCCCGCGCGCGAACGTTGTTTGCCAGCGTGCTCGATTGCCCCGGCGGCGGACTGCGGATTGATACGATCCACGCCTTCGCGCAGTGGCTGCTCGGCGCGTTTCCGCATGAGGCGGGCCTGACTCCAGGGACCCGCGCGATGGAGGACCGCGACCGCGACCTGCTTCTGCGCGATGTGCTCGGCGGGCTGCTGCTGGATGCCGAGAAGACCGGTGACGGTGCATTGCTCGATGCGCTGGCCAAGCTCAGCCTGCGCATGGCCCCCGACCAGGTCGAGCGGTTCCTGCTGCGCTGCGCCGAGGCGCGCGAGGCGTGGTTCGGCACCGGCGCGTGGCAGACCCCGCTGCGCCCGCGGGTCAACCGCCTGCTCGGGCTCGAAGCGGATGAGGACGAGGCGCACCTTCACGCCCGCTGCGGCGAGGATGCGTTCGATTGCGCGGCCCTTCGCAGGGTTCTTGCTGCTTACCGCGGTTGGGCGACCAAGACCGGCACGGCCGCGGCGGCGACGATCGAGGCGTGGCTCGGCGGCGACGGGCCGTTGCGCGCCGATAGCTTGGACGCGCTGTGGAAGGACTTGTTCACGCAAAAGGCCGAGCCCAAGAACCTCACAGCGATGCTCAAGATTTCGCCCGATTACGCGGTCGATATTGCGGCGGTGCAATGGGCGCTGGAGACGATCCGCGAACGCCGTTCGCTCATCGCCTTGGCGGGCTGGCTCGCCCCTGCGCTCACCCTCGGGCGACAGTTCGCGCTGGCGTGGGATGCGGCCAAGACCCGCGAAGGACTGATCGATTTCGACGACCAGATCCGCCGCGCCGCCGATTTGCTCGATACCAACGAATTGGGCGAGTGGATCCGTTACAAGCTCGACCGCCGTTTCGATCATATCCTGATCGACGAGGCGCAGGACACCAACGCGGCGCAGTGGCGGATCATCCACGCGCTGATCGGCGATTTCTACAGCGGCGCGGGAGCCGGCGAAGGTGCGGACGCGGGGCGCATGCGCACGCTGTTCGTGGTGGGGGATTACAAACAGGCGATCTTCCGCTTTCAGGGGACCAGCCCGGAAAACTTCGCCGCCGCCAGGCTCCGCGTCGCTGCGGATATGGCTGGCGCAGCAAGCAACGCGGAACGCCTGCGCGACGGCACCTGGGCTCCGGAATTGCAGGAGCTTGGGCTCGGCACTTCGTACCGCACCGCGCAGCCGGTGCTCGATTTCGTCGACGCTGCGATCGCGGGGATCGGCCACGAACGCTTCGGCCTGGGCGAGGCGCCGGAACCGCACACAGGCGAGACGCGGCCCGGGCTCGTCGCCTTGTGGCAGGCGGTAGGAGCGGCTTCCGAACCCGACGAGGACGCCGAACCGGATCCCGAAGAAGGCGGCGAAGGCTGGTTATCGCGCCCCGATCGGATGCTTGCGGAAAACATCGCCCAGCAAGTCGCGGCGTGGATGCGCGACGGTTTCCCGCTGGTCAAAGGCGGGGAACGCCGCGCCGGGCCGGGCGACGTCATGGTCCTGGTCCGCAAACGCAAGGAGCTCGCCGGGCTGATCGTCGCGCGGCTCCACGCGGCCGGCGTGCCAGTGGCGGGGGTCGATCGCTTGCGCCTCGGTGCGCCGCTCGGGGTCAAGGACGCGGTCGCCGCACTGCGCTTCGCCGCGCAGCCGTTCGACGACCTGAACCTGGCCGCCCTGCTGGTCTCGCCGCTGCTCGGGTGGTCGCAGGAGCAACTGCTCGAGCATGGCTACCGGCCCGAGCGCGTCGCCCTGTGGGCGCACTTGCGCCGGGCGCGGCATCCCGATGTTACCGCGGCGCTCGAGGAACTGGGCGCGCTGCTCGCCATCGCCGATTACGAGCCGCCGCAGGCGCTGCTTCACTGGGTTCTGATCGGGCCGTGGCAGGGGCGGCGCAAGCTGGTCGCGCGGCTGGGGCATGAAGTGAATGACCCGCTCGACGAATTGCTCAATGCCGCGCAGGCCTATGCCAGCGGCGCGGTGCCGAGCCTGGCCGGATTCCTCCACTGGTTCGATGCCGGCGAGGGCGAACTGAAGCGCGAGGCCGGGCGCGGCGGCGATCAGGTGCGGGTGATGACCGTCCACGGCGCCAAAGGGCTCCAGGCGCCGATCGTGATCCTGGCCGATGCCGCGGATAATCCCGATCGCTCGCCCCCGGGATCGCTCATGCTGACAGACCCCGGCAGCGAACCCGCGCGCGCCATCCCGCTGCCCGGTTTGCGCAAGGACGAACGCCTGGGCGCGATCCTCGCGGCCGACCTGAAGACCGTCAAGGAGGAGCGCGAGGAGCATTTCCGCCTGCTCTACGTCGCGATGACCCGGGCGGAGGAGGCGCTGTTCATCACCGGGTCGCTGGGGAAGCGCGAGGCCGAGCCGGCGGAGGATAGCTGGTACGCGCATCTCGCGGCGCGGTTCGGCCATCCGCATATCGAGGATCCGCGCTGGGGCAAGCGGTGGGAACACGGCGCGCTGGGTCCAGTGCCCCCGCGCGCCGCCGTCGCCGATCCGCTGCCTCCCCCGGCGCAGCGGCCGCAATGGCTCGATCACCCGATCGGCCCCGAGCCGCGCCCGCCGCGGCCGCTCGCGCCGTCTTCGTTGGGCGAGGACCAGTCGCCCGACCCGCCGCTGGCATCGGCCACGCTGGCGGACGCGGCGCGGCGCGGCGTGTTGATCCACCGCCTGCTCGAGCGCTTGCCCGAGGTCGCGGCGACCGAGCGCGAAGCGGCGGCACGGCGGTGGCTGGCGCGCAGTGCCGCGGACATCGGGCCAGAAGCGCAGGCCGAGATGGTCGCCGCGGCGCTGGCAGTGGTCGAAAACCCCGCGTGGTCGGCACTGTTTTCGGACAATGCGCTGGCCGAGGTTCCGATCGCCGCGGTGGTCGGAGGCCAGGTCATCGCGGGAACCATCGACCGCCTGCTGGTCTGCCCCGACGAAGTTCGCGTGATCGACTACAAGACCACCCGCCGCCCGCCGCGCAGCGCAGCGCAAGTACCGACCGCGACGTTGCGCCAGATGGGCGCTTATGTGGCGGCCTTGGCGGTGACATTCCCCGGTCGGCGGGTTTTAGCGGCCCTGCTTTATACCCACGCGCCGCTCCTGATCGAGCTTTCGGGGGAAATTCTCGCCGCGCACAAGCCGCGCTTGGGCGCGAGCGAGGAAACTTTGCCCGGTTGATGCGGCGCGCGCGGTTGCCCTTTCGGGCGGCGTGCCTAGATTGACTCCCAGACCTTGTCAGGAGCGCTCCATGCCCACCAAAGCCGTGACCGATGCCAGCTTCGCCGCCGACGTTCTCCAGTCGCGCACCCCCGTGCTCGTCGATTTTTGGGCCGAATGGTGCGGGCCGTGCAAGATGATCGGGCCGAGCCTCGAGGAAATCAGCGACGAACTCGC
>JANXSP010000123.1 GCA_025356575.1 Novosphingobium sp. | reverse complement strand
ACCGGATGTCCGTACAGATAGCCCTGCGCCTCGTTGCAGCCCCGAGCACGAAGTGCGGCTTCCTGTTCCAACGTTTCGATGCCCTCGGCTATGACATTGATGCCCAAGGCGTCGCCGATCGACATGATTCCGCCGATTACAGCCGCACTGTGCTGATCCGTGCAAACATCCGCGACAAAACTCCGATCTATCTTCAGACGAGTTAGCGGAGTTCGCTTGAGGGTACTGAGCGATGCGAAACCGGTTCCGAAGTCGTCGAGCGCCACGCCGACGCCCCAGTCGACGAGTTCGAAGAGCGGCCGCAGCGTTTCGTCGTCGTGTCGCAGGGCAATGGTTTCGGTAATCTCCAGCTCGAGGTCGGATGGCAGGAGGCCGTGTTTTTCCAAAGCATTCTCAACCTGCCCGAAGAGCCCACGACCGTGGACTTGCACACCGAACAGGTTGCAGCTTATGCGAGGCACGTTGAGCCCGCCCAGCCGCCAGGCAGCAAGTTGACGGCAGCTTTCATCAAGCACCCACAGACCGACCTTGGAGGCTGCCAGGTGCGTTTCCAAGATCGACATAAAGGTTGCGGGCGCAAGCATGCCCCATTGTGGATGCCGCCATCGCAGGAGCGCCTCCACGCCCGTGAAGGTTCCGTCGGCAATGCAGACCTGCGGCTGATAATGGAGCACCCATTGGCCCGAGACGTGAGCCTGACAAAGCTCATCGCTGTAAGCGCGCCGCGCGGCAGCTCGGCGCGCATCGATGAATCGAACAGCCTGTAGCGGCCGCCCCCGCCGCGTTTGACGCGAAACATTGCAAGATCGGCGAGCGTCAACAGTTCCTCTGGGTCGGCGGAATGAGTGGGCGCGAGCGCGACGCCGATGCTCGCGGTGAGCTGAAGTTGATGGCCATTGACCTGAAATGGCTGCAAAAACGAAGCGAGAACGGCGCCGGCCGCGTCGCGCGCGGCGAACAGGTCGCCTGCAGGCAGCAGGATTGCAAACTCGTCGCCGCCAAGGCGTCCGATCACCCAGTCGGCGCTGCAAGCGCTGCGAAGTCGCACTGCCAGGCACTGCAAAAGTGCATCGCCCACGGCATGGCCGAGCGTATCGTTGACGACCTTAAACCCGTCGAGATCGAAGCTGAGCACTGCCGCGCTCTCTTGCGCCTCGATGCGTTGGTTGATCCGCTCGCGAAAGCATTTTGGATTGAGCAATCCGGTAAGCTGGTCGTGCGCGGCCAGGTGCTCCAGTTTTGCTTCGCGCGCGCGCCGGACGGAGATGTCCTGGGCGTGCGCACCCAGCGCCACCCCGGACGCCGTGGGCCAGGCAGAGAGGGAGAGCTCGATTGGGATCTCGTGACCATCCGCATGGCAGGCGATCACTTCAACCGTCTTGCCGACTGGCCTTGTCTTGCCGCCTTGCTTCACACGGTCCAGCCCCGCGTTGTGGGCTTCCAGAAACCGTGCCGGGACAATTATGTTTATCGACCGCCCGATCGCATCGCCGCGCGGAAAGCCAAACAACTGCTCAGCAGCCGTGTTCCAAGATGTTATTTTACCATCAGGGTCGGCAGTAAGAATGGCCAGCGCGGTAGCGTCGGTGAAACCGGTGACGGCTTTGCCAGTCGCTTCGAAACGGCGAGCTTCGATCCGGCGTGCGGCCAGGCCCGCCAGTTGGACAAGCTGTTGGGCTTCAGCAGCGGCAAACCCCGGATGGGCCACCCGGTCGATGATACAAAGCGCGCCAAGCCGTACCCCCGCCCGTGTCACGATCGGCGCTCCGGCATAAAAACGGATATGCGGCTCACCGGTAACGAGTGGATTTTCTGCAAATCGCGGATCGGTGGTGGCGTCGTGCACGATCATCGGTCCGTCGCCGGCAATGACGTGGGAGCAGAATGAAACCGCGCGCGGCGTGCTGTCGAGTTGGAGTCCGGTTCGCCCGTGGATCACCTGATCGAATTCGGTGACTAACGTGACCAGTGCGATAGGGGTCTTGTACAGATCGGCAGCGATCGTCGCCAGCTCGTCCAATTCGCCCTCGCCGGGACGCGTGTTGAGCGGGTACGACGAAAGGTAATGCAGTCTGTCCGCCTCATCGGCCGGAATAGGAAGCATGCCCCGCAGTCCTCGGAATAGACAGGAATGCGCCTGGATAAGCCCATTTTCCTAAGCATTCAGAGCCCTGCGCTTGGGG
>JANXSP010000076.1 GCA_025356575.1 Novosphingobium sp. | reverse complement strand
CTAAGCATTCAGAGCCCTGCGCTTGGGGAAAAGCCCTTAGTCTTGCGATGTACGTTGTAAGTTAAGTGGTCGGGACGGTCGTTCACACGCGAGGTTTTCCTGCCCCAGCAATTAAAATACGGGCGCCGGATCGCTCCGGCGCCCGCTTCGATGTTTTTACGATCGGACGGTTCAGCCCGCGCGCGTGCCCGTCAGCGGGAAGGTGCCGAACGCGCCGGCCTTGACGTTGCCGGTGAGCGTGTCGCCGTCGACGGTGGCGTCGCAGTCGAGGGTCATCGGCATCGGCACGGTCATGTTCATCTTCCAGGTCAGGGTGTCGCCCGCAACCTTGCCATCGGTGACGTCCATCGCGCCCATGCCGCCGGCCATGCTGCCGGTGAAGGCGTCGCCGTCGACATTGACGGTGAACTTGCTCGCCTGGTCGCCCATCGGGGATTTGATCGTGCAATCGTAAGTGCCGGCAACGCTCATGGGTCTCTCTCCTGCGTGGGGCTGGAGCGCCCCGATGTTGAAAACGGGGCTATTCACGCGTTAATGACAGCCATGTCAATATGGCCGCATCATCGGTTTTCGACGGTGTAATGGCGCACCGCGTGGGCCGCTACGTCGGCGCGGGTGAACCAGACCGGCTTGAGCCGGTGCGCGGCGAACAGCGGGGCCTGGTCGTTGAAGTGCGGGCTCAGCGGGCGAGTCGTTGCCGCGCCGTAGGGCTGGATCGATTCGGAGCGGACCGGGCCGCCGCCGGCCGGCCATTCCACGAACATGATGAAGCTATCGCCGTGGTGGATCGGCAGGCGCCCGTCGGGGGCGTCCTTGTCCCAGCTCGTCGCCGCGCGCAGCGTGTCGCCGCCGCCATCGAGCGCGAGGTCGAGGTTGCCGCGGCGCAGGCGGATGACCTCGCCCAGCGGCGGATCGAGGCGGCCGAAATAGCGCATCAGGTGGTTCGCGGCCTTGGCGAGGGACTCGCGCGCATCGGGCGCTTGGCGCAGGTTGTAGCTCGCGGCCATCGCATCCTCGAGCACCATCACCGCCAGCGCATCCGCCGGGCCGTTGCCATCGGCCTTGAGGTCCCACGCGCCGAGCAGCGTCTGCGCCTTGGCCAGCCGCGCGTTGCCGCGCAGATCGAGCGCGGCCACCGCGTCGAGCATCGCCGCGACGTAGCCGGCGCGCTCGTACCCGGTGTCGTACTTGATCGCCTCGAGCTGGTTGCGCCCGATCGGGTTGGTTGCGGTCAGCAGCCTGGCTGCGCGCCGCCCGCGGTTGGTCAGGTCCAGCTCGATCCCGAATTCGGGCGGAAACGTCTTGGGGTCGAGATCGCTACCCGCGCCCGCCGCGGTGAACGGGGTGTTGTTCGAATTGTAGAGGAACCCCGATCTGGGCGAGACATAATGGGGCAGCGCCGAATAGGGTTCGATCGCGTTCCAGATCAGATCGCTGCGGTCGCCCGGCAGCACGCCGCGCCAGTTGAGCCCGGGTTTGCGCACGGGCGTGCGCGCGTTGTAGATATAGGCGATCCGCCCGGTGTTGTCGGCGTAGATGAAGTTGGTCGAAGGGATGCCCTGCATCGCCAGCGCGGCCTGCCACTCGTCCCAGTTGCGCGCGCGGTTGAGCTTGTAATATTCGGTCAGATTGTCGCTGTTGCCCATCCCCGAATAGCGGATCGCATAAGCACCTCGGGCATTGATCACCGCTGGGCCGTGCTGCGTACGCCACACGGTCTTGGGGATCGGCAGAACGAACGGCCCGAACTTCACCGGAAGGATCACCCGGTGCTTTTCGAGCGGGAGCCACTTCCCGTCGAGCCGGTAATGCGTCTGGTCGGCGTCGAGCACCAGTTTGTAGATGTCGGTAAGGTCGGGGCGGTTGACGGTGTTGGTCCAGCCCAGCGTCTCGTTATGGCCCAGCGCGACAAGTGGCATTCCGGGGAACGTCGCGCCGGCCATATGCCAGCCGGCGTCGCTATCGACCTCGAGCTCGTACCACGCGGTGCCGCCGCGATAGGGTTGGTGCGAATTGCTGACCAGCCGCGTGACCCCGTCGCCCGATCGCGCCGGAGCGATGGCGAACGCGTTGGAACCAGCCAGCGCGCCGTTTTCTCCCATCGGGATCGGCAGCGCGGCCAAGGGCGGAGACGGGGGCGGAGACGGGCTTTGGGTCATGTCGCCGCCGCCATGCGCATAGTCGGGCCAGGCGCTGCCATCGAGCACGGGGCCGTGCTCGCGCTCGAACGGCTCGCCCTTGACCAGTGGGCCGAGCGTGCGGTCGAGCCCGAAGAAAAACGGTTGGCGCAGCGCGAACCCGGTGGCGATGTCGAGGCCGCTGACGGGGAACAGCCGGGCCAGGCGAACTTCGCCGGGATGCACCGCGGCGTAGCGGTTGAGTCCACTGGCATAGCCTTCGATCAGCAGGCGAACGTCGGCGGGCAGCGCGGCGTAATTGCGCGTGGCGGTGCCGCGCGAATCGAGCAGGTGGTAGGCAAAGTCGACGGCCGCGCCTTCCTGTCCGCTCAGCGCGCCGAGCCGCCCGCGCGCCATCGCGATGGTTTCCTGCAGGGTGGAGAAATCGTCCTCGGCATGTGCCCAGGCGATCCCGAAGGCAACGTCGGGATCGGTCGCGCCGTGGATGTGGGGGACGCCGAAACTGTCACGCGCGATATCGGCCTTGTAGGCGCGCGCGGGCGGGGGCGGGCCAGGATCGAGCGCGAACAGCGGCTCCCACGTCAGCAGCGCGAACAGGATTAGGAGAACCAGGATCAGCGCGCCCCAGCCGAGCCGCTTGATCGCCGAAAGTCGCGCCGGTGCCGGTGCCGTGGCCATCGCTCGTTCCCTTTGCGTCATGCTGCCCGGGATCGGAGTGCCGCCGCTTGGCGCGAGCCTAGCCGAGTGGATTACGCCGCGCCAGCGGGCTTTAGGATGGGCGCCCCATGCGCAGCGCCCTTGTGCCGCTCCCTGCTCGGCCTATCTTGCGGTGTAGCAGGAGGATGATACACCTATGAACCTCGAAAAATTTACCGACCGCGCCAAGGGTTTCCTCCAGTCGGCGCAAACCGTCGCGATCCGGATGAACCATCAGCGGATCACCCCCGAGCACATCCTCAAGGCGTTGCTTGAGGACGGCGAGGGCATGGCCTCCGGGCTGATCCAGCGCGCGGGCGGCAACCCCGGCATCGCCCATGCCGAGGTCGACAAGGCCCTCGCCAAGATCCCCGCGGTGTCAGGATCGGGCGCGCAGGCCACCCCGGGGCTGGAAAGCGATGCGGTGCGCGTGCTCGACCGGGCCGAACAGATTTCGGCCAAGGCGGGCGACAGCTTCGTCTCGGTTCAGCGGATGCTCCAGGCCCTGGCGGTGACCGCGACCAACCCCGCGGGGCAGGCGCTCAAGGCCGCCGGCGTGGACGCAAAGGCGCTCGAAACCGCGATCGCGGAGATGACCGGGGGGCGTAGCGCCGACAGCGCCAGCGCCGAAAACGCCTATGACGCGATGAAGAAATACGCCCGCGACCTCACCCAGGCCGCGCGCGACGGAAAGCTCGATCCGGTGATCGGGCGCGACGAGGAAATCCGCCGGACGATCCAGATTCTCGCGCGGCGGACCAAGAACAACCCCGCGCTGATCGGCGAGCCGGGGGTTGGCAAGACTGCGATCGCGGAAGGGCTGGCACTGAGGATCGCCAACGGCGACGTGCCCGACAGCCTGAAGGACCGCCGCCTGATGAGCCTCGACATGGGGTCGCTGATCGCGGGGGCCAAATATCGGGGCGAGTTCGAGGAGCGGCTCAAGTCGGTGCTCGACGAGGTCAAGGGCGCCGAGGGCGAGATCATCTTGTTCATCGACGAGATGCACACGCTGATCGGCGCGGGGAAGGGCGAGGGGGCGATGGATGCTTCGAACTTGCTGAAGCCGGCGCTGGCGCGCGGCGAACTGCATTGCATCGGCGCGACGACGCTCGACGAGTATCAGAAGTACGTCGAGAAGGACCCCGCGCTCCAGCGCCGGTTCCAGCCGGTGTTCGTCGGTGAGCCCACGGTCGAGGACACGATCTCGATCCTGCGCGGATTGAAGGACCGCTATGAACTTCACCACGGGGTGCGCATCGCCGATGGCGCGATCGTGGCGGCGGCGACGCTGTCCAACCGTTACATCGCCGACCGCTTCCTCCCCGACAAGGCGATCGACCTGATGGATGAGGCCGCCAGCCGCATCCGCATGGAGGTCGAGTCCAAGCCCGAGGAGATCGAGAATCTCGACCGCCGGATCATCCAGCTCAAGATCGAGGAAATGGCGCTCGCCAAGGAGAGCGACCAGCCGAGCAAGGACCGGCTGGCGGCACTGCGCAGCGAGCTTGGAGGGCTGGAAGAGCAGTCGGCCGCGCTGACTACGCGCTGGCAGAACGAGCGCGACAAGATTGCGGGCGAGGCCAAGATCAAGGAAGCGCTCGACGCCGCGCGGCTCGAACTCGAGCAGGCGCAGCGTGCGGGCGACCTGGGGAAAGCAGGACAGCTAACCTATGGCCGCATCCCCGAGCTCGAGAAACAGCTCGCCGAGGCCGAGGGCGCGTCGGAGAACCGCCTGCTGCGCGAGGAAGTGACTGCCGACGACATCGCCGCGGTGGTCAGCCGCTGGACCGGGATCCCGGTCGACCGGATGCTTGCGGGCGAACGCGAAAAGCTGCTCAAGATGGAGGAGACCATCGGCAAGCGCGTGATCGGCCAGGCGGATGCGGTGACCGCGGTGTCCAAAGCCGTGCGCCGTGCGCGCGCGGGTCTGCAGGATCCCAACCGGCCGCTGGGGAGCTTCCTCTTCCTCGGCCCCACGGGCGTCGGCAAGACCGAGCTGACCAAGGCGCTGGCGGGCTTCCTGTTCGACGACGACACCGCGATGGTCCGCATCGACATGAGCGAATTCATGGAAAAGCACGCGGTCAGCCGCCTGATCGGCGCGCCCCCGGGCTATGTCGGGTACGACGAGGGCGGGGTGCTGACCGAGGCGGTACGCCGCCGCCCGTATCAGGTCGTGCTGTTCGACGAGGTCGAAAAAGCGCACCCCGATGTCTTCAACGTCCTGCTCCAGGTGCTCGACGACGGGCGCCTGACCGACGGCCAGGGCCGGCAGGTCGATTTCACCAACACCCTGATCATCCTCACCAGCAACCTCGGCAGCCAGTATCTCGCCAGTCTGGACGAGGGCCAGGACGTCAGCGCGGTCGAGCCGCAAGTGATGGAAGTCGTGCGCGGACATTTCCGCCCGGAGTTCCTCAACCGGCTCGACGAGATCATCCTGTTCCACCGTCTGGGCCAGGAACACATGGCGCCGATCGTGGAACTGCAGGTCGCGCGGGTCGCGGCGCTGCTCAAGGATCGCAAGATCATGCTCGACCTCAGCGACGCGGCCAAGCGCTGGCTCGGGCGCGTGGGCTACGATCCGGTGTACGGGGCAAGGCCGCTCAAGCGCGCGGTGCAGCGCTACCTCCAGGATCCGCTGGCGGACAAACTGCTCGGCGGCGAAGTTCCGGACGGCGCGCACGTCGCGATCGACGAGGGCGACGGCGGGCTGACGTTCTCGGTGGCATAGGCAAAAAAAGAGGCGGCCAGGTGACTGGCCGCCTCGAATTTTCAGTCCGGTTGCCGAAGCGTCAGAACTTGAGCTTCACGCCGGTGTAGAAGCGGCGACCGATCGGATCATAGGTACCCGCGTCGGTTTCCGTCCCGGTGTTGTCGCCCGGGATGCCCGAGATCAGCAGCGGGGTCTTCGCGTTGGTGAGGTTGTTCACGCCGACGAAGAATTCATACGTTCCGGTCGGCTTCCAGCGCATCTGGAGGTCGGCGGTGAAGTATGCCGGGATCGCGTAGTCCGCCGAACCCGCAGCACCGGCCTGAACGCCTGTAAACGAATACGGCAGGTACGAACGCCCGATGTAGTTGCCACGAGCAGTGATCGTGAAGTCGGTCGTCGAGAAGGAGAACGTACCGCTTGCACGATCCTTCGGCGTTCCCTCTTCACCGGCCGAATTGACCGAACCGACGCTCGGATCTTGCAGCTTGAACACGTGGGTATAGGCCAGCTTGCCTGCTACCGTTCCGCCAAAGGCAGGGGTACGGTAGCTTAGCGTCGCGTCGATACCGGTGGTCTGGTAGTTACCGAAGTTCCGGTTCGTGGTGTTGATGAACTGGAGCGAGCCAGCGCTGTTCGGACCCTCCGGCCCCGCACGACGAACCACCAAAGTGCAGAAGTCGATCTCCTGCGCGCCAACCGGGGCGTAGCACGAGTTCAGGATGCCTTGACGCCCGTAGGACGAGATCAGGTTGGCGATCTTGATGTTGAAGTAATCGACCGTGAGGACGAGGTTCCGCAACGCGTGGATCGAGCTAGGGTTGATCACCGCACCTGCCGTAAACGTGCGGCCGGTTTCCTGGTTCAGGTTCGGGTTACCCGAGTTGAAGCCCGAAATTCCCTGAATGTCAGACTGGTTGAGCGTGAACGTTCCGCCGTTTGTCGCAATGTTGGAGAGAACGCCTGCGTCCTGACGGCAGCGCGCCGAAGCTGCGGTCGTCGAGGTAAGGGTCACGCCCGTGCAAGGGTCCTGCAAACCGGTCGGAAAAGTCTGGCTGCGTCCGGCAAACAGTTCACCGATATTCGGCGCGCGGGTTGCATGGGCGAGGACAGCGCGGAAGCGGATGTCCTTGAAGGGGGCGTACTCAGCGCCAACGTTCCAGCTGTAAACAGTTCCGACCGCCTTCAGCGAGTAGTTCGAAACCCGGCCCGCAGCGCGGATCGAAAGCGTTTCGAAAAACCGGTGATGCGAAAGCAGCGGAATGGCGATTTCGCCGTACGCTTCCTTCACATCGAACTGGCCGAAGGTGTTGGCGATCTTGTTGCCGCCGTTGAGGCCAGCAACGGTAAGCGCGTCGTTGACCGCAGCGCTCTTCTCCTTGCGGTACTCGACACCCACCGCGATCCCGACGGGGCCGCCGGGCAGTTCGAACAGGTCACCCGAGAGGTTGGCGCCGGTATCGATTTGCTCGACCTTGGTATTCCGGGTCTGGCCAGCCTGGATGTAGTTGGCAGCGTCCGAACTGATCGAACCAGGTCCGCCAAAGACATTCGCCGGGCGGCAGCCCTGCGTAACGGCGATCGGATCCGCGCAAACCGGTCCGTTGCCGCTGGGGATGACCTCCAGAGCCGAAAGGAAGCTCGGAATGTTGACCTGACCCGAGCCGACCTGCGATTCCGTGGTCTGGCCGTATGTGTAGTACGCATCCCAGTGGAAGTTGTCGAACACGTTGCCGTCGAGTCCCGCGAGAAGGCGGAACGTCTGGCGGTTGGCGGTGTACGTGCGCGGGCCAAAATCCGAAAGACGGCGCGTGAACGAGATGTCCTTGAGCCCGTCACCCGTGCGATCGACCGCTGCGTTATAGATCACGTCCTGGACATAGGGGTTGCGAACGATCGTGCCGTTGGCGAGCCGCGTCTCGATCGGGATGAAGCCGTTGCAGACCTTCAGCGCGATACCGGCCTGGCAAGGGTTGGGGGCAACTCCATTGACGCCGGCCGTCTGAAAGGGGAACGGTTCGATCAGTGTGGTTACCTGGGTGCGCGAAAAGTTGCCCTCGATCGAAGCGTTGATGCTGTCAGTGATGGCGTAGTTGCCGCGCATAGCGAGAAGGTAGCGCTCGGTCGGCACCGCGATCGTGCGCAGTGCACTGCGGTTGAAACCCGTCGCTGCATCGAGCGTCGGGTGGCAAGGATCGGCGATGGTGCAACCACGGATAGTCGACGGAACACCGTCATTGTTATGGACGAGACCGTTGGTGTTCACCAGTATCAATGCGCCACCGGGTCCGACAACGCGCGAAACCTGCGGCGAACCGAAGGAAATGGTGCCGCCGGGGACGAAGCTGGAGTAAAACGGACGATAGGCAGTGAAAAGATTGGTGTTATCACCACCACCTACCGCATTGGCGCAGCCACCCGATGCCTCGGAAATCTGATAGCAGGCGTTCTGATCGATCGCCGAACGGTCGCGGTTGCGCGAGTAGATCGCATCTTCCTTCGAGTACCCGGCATAGACCATGACGTTGCCGCGGTTGTCGTCGAAGTTGGCGCCCATCGTCGCGCCGAGCTGGTAGTTGCCGCCGTCACCCTGTTCGGTGATGCCGGTCTGCGCGTCGAGCTGGATGCCGCTGAAGTGCTTCTTGTAGATGAAGTTGACCACGCCCGCGATCGCGTCCGAACCGTAGACCGACGAAGCGCCGCCGGTCAGCACTTCGATCCGCTCGATGAACTGCGAGGGGATGGTGTTGAGATCGACGATGTTGGTACCGGGAACGCCCGCGACGGTGCGATGACCATTGATCAGGACCAAGGTGCGCGAGGTGCCGAGGTTGCGCAAATCGATCGAGGCGACGCCCGCGCTCGACGTGAGGAAGTTCGAGTTGGTGCGGCTATAGGTCGGCGCGGCCGAAACGGCGGGATTTTCCTGGAGCACCTTCTGCACGTTGATCGTGCCCGAATCCTGGATGTCGCGCGCGTCGATGACCTGCAGCGGGGAAG
>JANXSP010000071.1 GCA_025356575.1 Novosphingobium sp. | reverse complement strand
CTGTGTCAGAAGCTGCAGTGGTGGGATTCCCCCATGATATCAAGGGTCAGGGCATTTATGCTTATGTCACGTTAAAGGCCGACACGCAGCCGAGTGAATCTCTACGTGCCGAATTAAGTGAGTGGGTCAAACGTGAAATCGGGGGTTTAGCTAAGCCTGACTTTATTCAGTGGGCTCCTGCGCTACCGAAAACCCGCAGCGGAAAGATCATGCGCCGGATCCTGCGCAAGATTGCCGAGGGCGATGTCTCGAACCTCGGCGATATTTCGACGCTCGCCGATCCCGGCGTGGTCGATGCGCTTCTTACGGGCGGGAAGGGCTGAACCCGCCAATGCTCGCACAGACGATCCAGCTCGCGCTCGCTCCGGTGTTCGTGCTCGTGGCGATGGGAAATATCCTCAACATCCTGTCGGCGCGGCTGGGGCGGGTGGTCGATCGTTCGCGCCACCTGCAGCAGCGCCATGCCGCGACGACCGACCGCGAGCACGACATGGTGGTGCTCGAGATCCGCAACGTCGACCGGCGGATTTCACTGATCGGGCGCGCGATGCGTCTGCTGGTCACGTCGGGGCTCGCGATCGGTGGATGCGTGGCGCTGCTGTTCATCGAGGAGATCGGCGACTTTCACTTGCGCGGCGTGGCCGCGGGCGCGTTCCTGATCGCGATCGGGCTGATGATGTGGGCGCTGGTGCTGTTCCTGCGCGAAACCCAGATCGCCGCGGCGAGCTTGCGGATTCCGGCCGACTACCTCGAGCTGCACCGCAAGCTGTAAGGTTGGTCCAGCAGCTACTTCAGCAGCTTCTGGCCCTTCTCGGTAATCGCCTTCTGGATGATCGGCTCGATGAAGCTCAGCATCATCGGCAGCGCGACCTGGACTACGACCTGGTGGTCCTCGATGTCGATCGTGCTGGCCACCGTCTGCCCCATCGCCTTCACATCCAGGCTCATGCGGTTTTCGCTGGGCCAGGCGGTGTCGACCGAAGCAAGGCCCGGCACGAAATCGCCGATCTCGCCGGTGCGGCTTTGCAGCCGGCGGCGGACTTCGTCCTTGGGCAGGTTGTGCGGGATGGCGACGCGCATCAGCTATGGTCCTCGAGCTGCGCGGCATCGCCGCCGTATTTGTAATCGAGATAGCGCGTCTTTATCGCCAGGTTATCGATCGCCCCGCTGGCGAGTTGGCGGGTGACGCTGTCGATCTCGGCGCTGATTTTGCCCAGGCTTTCGCTGAGCTGCTGGTCGGGAGTGCTGCCGCCTTGCGCCACGCCGCGCAGGTGCTGCGGGATCGCGGTATAGGACGAAACCAGCTCGGGCAGATGCTCGCCCACCAGCTTGCGCACTTCGGCGGCGGCGGGGACATCGTCGCGCAACCCGTCGAGCTGGAGCCCGAGCGCATCGAGCTGCCCGCCGAGCTGGTCGACCAGCTGCACCGCGGGCGCGGGCAGCGCGCGGCGCTGACTTTCGAGCCACAGCTCGGTGCGCCCGACCAGCGAGCGCAAATCGCCTTGCGCCAATGTGGCGCGCGCGGGGACCGAGGCGCGGGGGTAGCGCGGGAGGATGGTCAGCGCAGCGATCACCGCGAAGAACGTGATGACGATCCCGGTGAAGCCGATGCCGTTGAGGATCAGACCGCCGACCGTCATCGCCACGAAAATCGCCGCGAGCGCGTAGATCGTCCGCTTGATCCGTGCGCCCAAATTGGCGCGCTTGAGCTCGGCCGAGCGAGTCCCGATCGAGCGGCTCAGCCGCCGGCCGCCGCTACGTTGGTCGCGCAGGCTCGCGCTGGCGGCGCGCAGCGTCGCATCGCTGTCCTGGGCGGGGGAACGGGTCAAGCGTCAGCCCTCGAGGCTCAGCAGGCTCGGTGCCTCGCTCGCCAGCTTGCCCTGCGCCGCGCCTTCCGCGCGCGCGATATAGCCACGCGATTTTTCGACTTCGCTCGAGAGCGTGTCGACCGTCTGCTTCATCGAATCGAGCGCCTTCAGCTTGAACGTGTCGATGTTGTCCATCGTGTCGTAGATGTTCTGGAACGCGCGCTGGAGCACTTCGAGCGGGATCGTGCTGGCCGCGGCTTGCTCGTGGATCTTGCCCGTCTGCTCGCGCAGCAGGGTGCCGGTGCTGTCGATGATGTTGGCGGTGGTGGTGTTGAGCGCAGTGATCTGCTGGAGCACCAGCCGCTGGTTGGTCATCGCCTGCGCCACGGTCACCGCGGTGCGCAGCGCGCCGACGGTGGTGGTGCTGGCGCGGTCGACGCCCTTGACCAGCTCGACGTTGTTCTTCTTCACCAGGTCGAGCGCGAGGTAGCCCTGCACGGTCACCGCCATTTGCGTCAGCAGATCCTGCGTGCGCTGGCGGACATAGAACAGCGCGCTTTCGCGAATCGCCTTGGCCTTGGCCGGATCGGTGTGATCGAGATCGGCGGCAGTCTCCTCGAGTTTGGCGTCGAGGGTCTTGGAGATGTGGACCATCTGTTCCAGATTGCCCATCGCTTCCCACAGCTTGCCGCGCTCGACGTCGATCGCGGCGTTGTCCATAAGCAGCTCGTCCTTACCCGAGCCAAGCCGTTCGAGGATCGCCTTGATATGGCCTTGCGAGGATGTGTAGCTGTCGAAATACTTCTTCAGGCTGTTACCCATCGGGATGATCCCGAGCAGCTTGCGCCCTGAAGACAGCTTGCCCTTGCGGCCCGGATCGAGCTCCTCGACCGTGCGGCGCAGTTCGGCAAGGTTTGCGCCGACGCCCGAATCCTTGTCCATCGCGCGGATCGGGCGGTCGAGAAAGCGGTTCGACATCGCCGAGGCGGTCGCGATTTCCTTGCGTCCCATGTTGGTCAGCTGATCGATGCGCTTGCCGAACTCGGGGCTCGCCGCGTCCTGCGCGACCAGATCGGTAACGAACGCGGCGACTTTTGCGTCGAGCTTGGACTTCTTGGCGCTATCGACCGGGACCAGCCCGATCGCCTGTTCGGGCGCGAGCACGGGCACCGGGTCGGGCGGGGTCAGCACGATTGCCGGGGCCAGCGCAGTGTCGGTCGGGGTAGTAGCCATCTCATGCCTTCTCGCAGGGCGCATCGGGCCCCAACATGGAAACCCGCCAGCGCGACTTCAAGCTGTATTATCTCCATAAGACACACCGCGCAAGCGGATCGCGACTGGCGCGCAGAACGGTGGAGTGGGGGTGCGCCCCGCCCAAGGTCCCCGCGTGCGCGGGGATGACGGCACCTGCGGCATCCCTATCAGATCGCGCGGTTCACCGGCGCTTGAACAATCGCCGCAGCAGGCTGGGCCGACGGCGCCGGGGGATCGTCTGTCCGGTTGCGTCGAGCAGATAGTTTGCGACCAGCAAGGCCTGGTTGCGGGTCATCAGGAAATGGTGCGAGTTGACCTGGTCCCGGGCGAGCGCTTCGGCGCTGACCGCGGATTGCAGCGTCAGGTCGATCCCCGTACCGACCGGATGGTGGACCCAGCCCACGACCACGCCGCAGCGCGTTCCGCCCACGTCCTCGTGCGGCAGCGTTTCGCTCGATTGTGCCATTCCTCGCCCTCCGGCCCGCCACGCTAAAGCCTTGGCGACGAACGGCAAGCACGGCGCGCGAGTTTTCCCGCGCGGGCGCGCTCAGGCCGCAAGCCGGTACGGCTGGATTTCGCCCGAGAGGTAGAGATTGCGCGCCTTGGCCCGGCTCAGCTTGCCGCTGCTGGTGCGCGGGAGGGTACGCGGGGGGACGAGTTCGATGACGCAGTTCATGCCCGTGATCGAGCGAACCTTGTCGCTGATCTGGTCGTGGAGCTTGCGCCGTTCCTCGGGATCGCTGACGCGGCAGTGGACGAGCACCGCGGGGACTTCCTCGCCGTTGTCCGCCTCGACCGAGAATGCCGCGATATCGCCCTGGTGGAAACCGGGCAGCTGTTCGACCGCCCACTCGATGTCCTGTGGCCAGTGGTTCTTGCCGTTGATGATGATCATGTCCTTGGCCCGCCCGACGATGAACAGGTAGCCGTCGACGACATAACCCATGTCACCGGTGTCGAGCCAGTTGTCGACCAGCGCCGCTGCGGTCGATTCGGGATCGCGGAAGTATGAATGCATCACGCTGGGGCCTGTGCACCAGACTTTGCCGATATGGTGATCGGCCAGCGCGGTCCCATGCTCGCCGCGGATTTCGACCGCCATGTCGCGCACCGGTTTGCCGCAGTTGACGATCGCCCGATAACGCGCCGGGCGGCTGAGATCGCGCGGGCTTCCCGACAGGCGTTCTTCCTCGACCAGTTCGACGCGGATGCCTTCGCCCGGGGGCATGACCGTGACCGCCAGCGTCGCTTCGGCCAGGCCGTAGCTGGGCAGGAACGCCGCGGCCTTGAACCCGGCGTCGGCAAAGGCGTTGACGAAGCCCTGCATCACGTCGGGACGGATCATGTCCGCGCCGTTGCCCGCCACCCGCCAGCGCGACAGGTCGAAGCGATCGGCAACATGGCTTTGCGATGAAATCCGCCGCGCGCAGATATCGTAGCCGAAAGTCGGCGAATAGCTCAGCGTGGTTCCGCGATTGCGGCTGATCAGGTCCAGCCATGCCAGCGGCCGCCGGGCGAAATCCTCGGTCTTGAGGTAATCGGCCGAAACCTGGTTGGCGATCGGTGAGAGCAGGCATCCGACCAGGCCCATGTCGTGGTACCACGGCAGCCAGCTGACGCAGCGGTCCTGCTGCTCGAGCAGCATGCCGTGGCCGTGGCCCGCCAGGTTGTTGAGCAAAGCGGCATGCGTCACCGCGACGCCGTGCGGGAACCGCGTCGATCCGCTCGAATACTGGAGGTAGCAGATGTCCTCGCCGTCCTGCGCGGGGAGCGCGCAATCGGGGGCGGGCTGCAGCGCAAAGTGTTCCCACGGCGCGCTTTCGCAACCGTTGCGCGCCGCAGCGGCGCTGGCCATCTCGGCGATTTCCGCAGGATACAGCAGCATCCGCGGATCCGAACTGCCAAGCTGGACGCTGAGCTGTTCGATATAGTTGTCCTTGCCGCCGAAGCTGGTCGGAAGCGGCAGCGGCACGGGCCAGGCGCCGGCATAGATCGCCCCGCAGAACAGCGCGGCAAACTCAGGCCCGGTCTCCGCGACCAGCGCGATCCGTTCCCCCGGGGCGATGCCGTGGGCGATGATCCGGCGAGCCATCGCAAGCGCATCGTCGCGCAGTTCGCGGTAGGGATAGACCCGCGTCAGGTTGCCGCGAGGATCGTGGAAATTGAGCCCGCGCGCGCCGAGTGCGGCATAGTCCAGCGCCTCGCCGAACGTGGCGAAATCGGACATCCGGCGCGGCAAGCTGTCTTCGTTGGCGGTCGGCACCAGAGCTGCGGTGTCGGTCATATGCGAAAAACCCGTTCGTTATCGAAAAGCGCCGGTTTCCGGCGTCAGCCGATTTGCGGCACCTGCGGGCGTTCCTATTCGCGGGGGAGTGTGGCACGATTAGGGCAATGGCTGCGCGCTTTCCCCGATCCGGTGACCGCCGCGATACAAAAACCCGCCGCGAACCGCGCGAACGGCGGGTGCCGGTGCCGCTCGACGCGGCCAAGCTTCAGGAGATGGCGCTCGCCTACGTCGCCCGTTTTGCCACCAGCGCGGCCAAGTGCGACGACTATCTAAGGCGCAAACTGCGCGAGCGCGGCTGGGCCGGTGAAACCCCGCCCGATACCCGCGCCGTGGCCGCGCGGCTGGTCGAGGCCGGGTATATCGACGACGAGGCCTATGCCCGCGCCAAAAGCGGCAGCCTGTTGCGCCGCGGCTACGGCGAGGCCCGCGTCGGCCAGGCACTGGGTGCTGCGGGGATCGCGGCGGAAACCCGCGCCGCGGTCCGCGCCAAGCCGCCGGTCACGCGCGCGGCAGCATTGCACATGGCGCAAAAGCGCAAGATCGGCCCATTCGGCGCGGCGCTGCCCGACCGTGCGCTGCGCCAGAAACAGATCGCGGCGCTGCTGCGCGCGGGCCACCCCCTCGACAGCGCGCGCGAACTGGTTAATTCCCCCACGATCGCCGCGGCCGAGGACTGGGCCGCCGCCGCAGGAGACGACGAATGATCCGGATCGCGATTACGGCGGCACTGCTCGGGCTGGCCGGCTGCACTCCGCACAGCGCCGATGGTTCGACCGCCACCGCAACCTCGACCCCCGCGGTTCACCCGGTCTCGGGGCTGAAGGTCATCCCGCTGACGGTGACGCATGCGGGCCGGGCGCATACGTTCCGGGTCGAAGTTGCCGCCAGCCCCGATCAGCAGGAACAAGGCCTGATGTTCCGCACCGCGATGGGTGCGGACGAAGGCATGATCTTCCCGATGGACCCGCCGCGCGGCGCCAGCTTCTGGATGCGGAACACCGTGATCCCGCTCGATATCGTGTTCGTCGGCAGCGACGGCCGGATAACCAACATCGCCGCCAATGCCGTACCCTATTCGGAGACACCGCTGCTTTCGACCGCGCTGGTCAAGGGTGTGCTCGAATTGAATGGCGGACGCGCGGCGGCGCTAGGGATCGTGGCGGGCGACACGGTGCGCTGGTAGCTGCCTGGCGATAGCCGCGCGCGCTTGCCGACCGCCCCCCACATCCGCTAGGCGCTGGCGCATGGGAATTCTCTCCAAGATCTTTACCTGGTGGGACGGTGCGACGATCGGCACCGCGCTGTTTTCGTGGGCCAAGGGCGAACAGGTCGGCACCGACGCGCAGGGCAACGCCTATTTCCGCGGGAAAAAGCGCGGCGAGGGCCAGGCCGAGCGGCGTTGGGTGATCTATCAGGGTGCCAACGATGCCAGCCGCGTGCCTGCCGAATGGCACGGTTGGCTCCACGGCAATGGCGAGGGGACGCCCGAGAGCAATCTGCCGCCCGCGCGGATCTGGGAAACAGAATATACGCCCAACGAAACCGGAACCGCCGCCGCCTACCGACCGGCGGGCGCGCTCGAGCGCGGGGGCCGGCGCGCGGCGGCAAGCGGCGACTACGAAGCCTGGTCTCCGGACAGCGCGCCGGACGCCTGAAGCGATGCGCCGCGCAGCCGTGATGTGTGCGCTCGGCGCCCTGGCCCTGACAGGGTGCCACCGGGCTTCGAACGAGGCTGCGGAGGCGGTCGCCACCGAGGTGCCGCTGGCCGTTGCCGCCGCGCCGCCCTTGCTCAAGGGCGCGGCCGAGAGTCAGTACGGAACGCCGGTCAAGGACCGCGTCGCCACACTGGGCCTGCTCAACAAGCGCAACAACATCGTCCAGGATCTGGTGATGAAGACCGGCGAAACCCGCCGCGTCGGCAACGTCGTCGTCCGCCTGGCGACATGTGAGCGGACCGCGCCGTGGGAAGACCCGCACGAGGAGGGCGCGTTCGTCCAGGTCTATGTCGAAGAGCGCGCTAAAGTCAGCGATCCGCTGACGTGGCACAAGGTGTTCTCGGGCTGGCTGTTCAAGAACTCGCCTTCGCTCAACGTCGTCGAGCACCCGGTCTACGATGTCTGGGTAAAAAGCTGCGCGATGAAGTTCCCCGGCGAGGAGGACGCCGCGCAGGCATCGGCCTCGCCCAGCAGCGCGGCGAAACCCGCGGGCAAGCCGGCGGCCGCGCCGTCACCTTCGCCTTCGGTCTTGGCTTCCGCCAAGCCGGCCGCCCCCAAGCCGATCGCCCCCAAGCCGACCGCCCCCAAGCCGACTCCGTCTTCGCGCTGAGCGTCGCGCAAGCGTTCAAGATACGCCTGCTGCGTGATCTCGATCGCGCCGAGCGAGGCGAGGTGGTCGGTCATGAACTGACAATCGAGCAATTCGCAGCCCGCACGGCGCAATGCCGCGACCAGCCAGACCAGCGCTACTTTCGAGGCGTCGGTGGCGCGCGAGAACATGCTTTCTCCGCAGAACACACGGTCGAAACCCACTCCATACAGCCCGCCGACCAGCGTCTCCCCGTCCCAGCACTCGATCGAATGAGCAGCGCCGCGGGCGTGAAGCAGGCGGTAGCTGGCGGCGATGCGCTCGCTGATCCAGCTATCCGCGGCCCCCGCACGCGGCGCGGCACAGGCGGCGAGGACGTTTGCGAAGGCGGTGTTGCAGGTCACCCTGTAGCGGCCGCGGCGCAGGGTTCGCGCCAGCGAACGCGCGACGCGCAGCCCGTCCAGCGGCAGCACCGCACGCATCCGCGGCTCGACCCAGAAAATCTCGGGATCGTCACGCGCGTCGGCCATCGGGAAAATTCCGCTGCGATACGCCAGCATCAGCAGATCGGGGTCGATGATCGAGACGGAGACCGGAGCGTGCATCGAGGCGCCAGTCTAGCAGCGCCGCGCAAGCAGGGCCACAGCTTGCCTTGACCGGCCCCGCGCGGTAAAGGCGCCCCGCCCGAAGGCCCCGCCTGAAGGAGTGTAGCTCAGTTGGTAGAGCATCGGTCTCCAAAACCGAGGGCCCGCGGTTCGAGTCCGCGCACTCCTGCCAGGCCTATCGCTTAGCGGCTGCCCCAATCGTTGCGCCCGTCGCTGCCGCTGAACCTGGCCGATGCGGAATCGTTGCTGGCGAGAATTTTGTGGCGAATATCCGCGGGGCGCATGCCGGCCATCCAGCAGCACAGGATGGCGGTCGACACGATCATGAGCAAGGTCTTGAGCATGCCTGGGGAAATCCTGGCTGGGTTGCGCGCGCCAGTATCGCGGACAACTGGTTAGGATCGCGTAAATGGCGGCAATCGGCGCGCCGCGGCGGGGATGCTTGCGCAGCCGCCGCGGGGCCGCTAAAGGCGCGTGGTCTTCCGACATCGGAGTACTGCTGTCACCCGGTACCTTTCATGAAAGGGCCGGGGCGGCGCTGTCCCCGTTGGCGAAGACGCCGAACCAACCCGGCCCGCTCGTGGGCCAAGCGAAAGCAGTCGTAAGATGGCCAAGACCAGCCCCGGCGAATTCATTCGCCAGGTCCGTTCGGAAGCTTCGAAAGTCGTGTGGCCATCGCGCGAGGAAACCGTGCGTACCGCGATTTTCGTGGCGATCATGATGACGATCCTGGCGGTGTTCTTTCTTGGCATCGATACGCTGTTCGGCTGGATCGTCAGCAAACTCCTGACGCTCGCTTAAGGATAGACACAGACACCATGGCCCGCTGGTACATCATCCACGCCTATTCCGGTTTCGAGAACAAGGTCCGCGATTCGATCCTGTCGGAGGCCGAACGCATGGGCCTGTCGCAACTGGTCGAGGCCGTCGAGGTTCCGACCGAGACGATCACCGAAGTGAAGCGCGGCAAGAAGGTCCAGACCGAGCGCAAGTTCATGCCCGGCTATGTCCTGGCCAAGCTCGGCCTCAACGACGACGTCTATCACCTCGTCAAGAACACCGCCAAGGTCACCGGTTTCCTCGGCCCCAACGGCAAGCCGCAACCGATCAGCGAAACCGAAGCCGCGCGCTATTTCGGTGCGCGCGAAAAGGCCGCTGCCGAGCCGCGCAAGCAAGTCCATGTCGATTACGAGATCGGCGATTCGGTCAAGGTCCTCGACGGTCCGTTCGCCAGCTTCAACGGGCTGGTCGAAGAGCTCGATTTCGACAAGAACCGGGTCAAGGTCGCGGTGTCGATCTTCGGCCGTGCGACCCCTGTGGAACTCGACTTCGAACAGGTCGAACGCGCGAAGTAGAGGTTCTCCCTCAACTCTGCCGGATCACCGCGCGATACAGGTGCGTGTCGGCGAGCGAATAATACAGCCAGATCTGGTCGCCCACGATCACCACCGAAGCGGCGAACGCGATATCCGTCGCGCTGCGTTCCAGTGCAGGCGGCGGGGTGATCAGCGGCTCGATGCAGCGCGCGGTGACCTTGGTGTACTCGGCATCGAAGGCGATCCAGCCGATCCGCCAGCGCGCATCGTGGGTGGCGCCGTTGTAGAACATCACCGGGCGGTCCTTGTCGGTGGTCAGCAGTGGCCCGGTCGACAAGTGCCAGCTATCCCAGCCATCGAGCCGCGGCGCGAACGGCTGATCGGGATCGCTCCACGGCCCGGCGACCCCTGCGCTTTCGGCCACGCCGACCAGCGAGGCCTCGTTGCGCGCAAATTCATAGAACAGGCGCCAGCAACCGGACTTTGTCCGATCGACCGTGGCTTCCTTGATATTGCCTTGCGAGGGCGTGTTCGGCATCGCCACGCCGCGCTTGGTCAGCCGGTCGATCGCGGGACCGGTGGCATACAGCATCTCGCCGTGGCTGCGCGTCGCATCGACCCCGGTGTAGTAGATGATCACGCTGCCATCGTCGGCGAACACGGGGGTCGGGTCCTCGCACCCGCCGATGTCGTCTGGCCCCGGGCCGGGACTGAGCACGGGCTGGCCGCTCGCGGCAAAGCTCAGTCCGTCGCTGCTCGTGGCATGCCAGATCGTCCCGGTATCGCCGGTTTCGCCCACTTTGGGAACCGCGCGCACAAGCATCTCGTACTGCCCCTCGCGGCCGCGCCAGACATAGGGGCTCATCAGATCGCGCGCAGAGACCGCGGCGTTGCCGCTCATCGTCAGCGCATCGATCTGTTCGACATTGAAGTCGATCGGCGCGCTCATCAGGCGCCCTGCGCGACGGTCAACGACAGTGCCCCGTCGATCGTTACCGTGGTGCCGGTGATGTAATCTGCGGCGGGCGAAAGCAGGAAGTTTACCAGCGCGGCAACCTCGTCGGGGCGGCCGGCGCGGCCCCAGGGGATCGCGGCTTCCTTGGTCTTGAGCTCGGCGGCATTGTCGATCGCGCTCTGGTTCATCGGGGTCAGGATCATGCCCGGCGCCACCCCGTTGACCGCGATCCCCTTGGGCGCCAGTTCCAGCGCCAGCGTCGCAGTAAGCTGCGCCAGACCGCCCTTGGCCGAATCGTAATCGACCCCGCCGGGGCGCGGCGCGCGCTCGTGGATCGACGAGATGTTGACGATCCGGCCCTTCATGCCCTTGCCCTCCAGCCCGCGCACCAGCGCGCGGCAGGTCAGGAACGGGCCGTACAGGTCGGAGCGGACCACGCGGTCGAACACGGCAAGCTCCATATCGACCAGGAGGATGCCGCTCATGTTGAGCCCGGCCGAATTGACCAGCAACGTGGCGGTGCCGAACGCGCGCTCGGCCGCGGCGAACAGGGCGGTCACCGCGGCCTCGTCGCCGACATCGGTTTGTACCGCGATCGCGCGGTCCGTGCCGCCGATCGACGCGCAGACCTGCTGGGCCGCCGCCGCGTTCTTGTAATAGGTGATGACGACGCGCGCGCCGGCATCGCCCAACGCCTTGGCACAGGCCGCGCCGATCCCCGATTCGCCCCCGGTTACGATCGCGATGTCGTGCTCGAACATGGGCGGTACTCCGGGAAGCGCGGGGCGCGGTCAGCTACGCAGCGCAATAGTCATCGTAAGGTTCCTGACCGATCCCGGCGCAATCTCGATTATTCCGGGCTTGTCGCGCAAATCGCCGGTGAAACCCACCGGATCGGCCGATCCCTGCCACGGTTCGATGCAGATAAATCCCGCTCCCGGCTTGGTCCACACCCCCAGCGTGGGGAAACCGGTGAACGAAACCTCGATCCGCGGGCCGGTCGGCGCCCCGTAGCTGACGCTGCGGCTGGTCAGGCGGTCGAAGATCAGCGCGTCGGCCGCGAACAGATCGTCGCGCAGCGTCAGCGTATTCCCCTCGACCGGCGTTGGCAGCGCATTGGGCAGGAGCAGCCCGGCACCGTCGATCCGGCGGATGGGGGCAGGCTCGTCATGGGCGAAGCGGATCGTATGGTCGGCGCGCGGCTGGCCATAGGGCAGCGGCCAGCGCAGTGCCGGATGAAACCCGAAGCTGGCCGGCATCGGCGCGTCGCCGAGGTTGGCGATGGTCGCAGTAACCGCCAGGACCGCGCCGACGATGGCAAAGCGGATCTCGAGCCGGAACGCGAAGGGATAGACCGCGCGGGTCGCGTCCGAAGCCTCCAGCGCAAAGGTCACGGACTCAGCGGCCTGCTCGATCACCGCGAACGTCGAAGTCCGCGCGATGCCGTGCTTGGCCATCGCATACCGCTGTCCGTCGAGGGTATAACCGCCGTCGTTCAGCTCACCGATCACCGGAAACAGGATCGGCGCGCGCCCGCTCCAGAACCTGGGATCGCCGTCCGAAAGCAGATCGCGTCCCGCGCTGTCCTGAAGCGTCTGAAGCTCGGCGCCGAGCGCGGAGATCGTCGCGCTCAGCGCGCCCGAGGTAATCGTCACCCGATCTGTTGTCATCGCCGGATAATCTGGCGATTTGCCGCCGATTGCAAGCGGCTTGCGCGGCGCGATTTAAGCCTGCTTTAAGGGGTGGCGCACTATGCCAAGGCTTATGGCAGCGCGGCGGCTCGAAGGACTGGACGGTTTGCGCGGAATCGCGGCACTGTGCGTTCTGGCCTATCATGCCGCCGGCGTCATCCGCCCGGGAATTGCCGGGAACGCCTATCTGGCGGTCGATTTCTTTTTCCTGCTCAGCGGTTTCGTCATGGCGCGCACCTACGATGCGCGGCTTGTGTCGGGGCTTGCGGCCGCCGACTTCATGATCGCCAGGGTGCGGCGGTTGTGGCCGATGATGGCACTGGGCGGGGTCATCGGAATGCCCGTGGCCTGGCTCCATTACGGCGCAGATTTCGGCTATGTCGCGGTGTCGGGTCTGTTGCTCGTGCCGGTCCTGTTCGGCACCGCGGCGTTTCCGCTGAACATTCCGTGCTGGTCGATCTTCTTCGAGCTTGTCGCCAACATGTTCCACGGCGCGGTTCTGCGGCGCGTGTCGGTGCGGGCGCTGGGCGGACTGATCGCCGTATTCGCCGTCCTGATGGTCCTGGTCGCGGCACGGTTCGGTGCCGATGTCGGCTCCGCGCCGGTGCACTTCTGGTGGGCGCTGGTCCGCGTTGGCTTGCCCTATTGCAGCGGCGTGCTGCTGTGGCGGCTGTGGGGCGATCGGCCCCCGCTCGCGGTGCCGCCATGGATTGCGTTTGCGGCGATGCCGATCGTTTTCGCCGCCGTCAGTGCGTGGTCGGCGTGGACCGGACGCGGAAGCACCTGGGCGCTCGACATCGGGCTGGTGGCCGCGCTCTGGCCGCTGCTGCTGATGGGCGGGATGGCGTTCCGCGGATCATCCGTCGTGGCGCGGCTCGGCGGCGCGATCTCGTTTCCGCTCTACGCGGTGCATATGCCCCTGATGCAACTGGCCGAACGGCTGGATATTGCGGTCGGCTGGGCGGTTGCGGCGAGTTTGGTCCTGGCGTTACTGCTGGCGGGGCAGCTCCGCCTGCCGCTCCGCGCGCCCGCGCCGACGCCTGCCGCCTAGGAGCCAGAGCTGCTCGATCCACTGGTCGCGCGTTTCCCGGTTTGCATCGTGCGCAAATTCGCCTATGCGCGCCCGTCCGGCCTGACCGCCGGGATCCCGCGGGAGGAACGCTTCGGCGCTCTGCTTGACCGCTTACTCTGAGGTGTTCGGGCTAAACCCCGGCGCCAACAGGAAGAAAGGAGGCCCTTCGTGGCCAAGAAGATCGAAGGCTATATCAAGCTGCAGGTGCCCGCGGGCGCTGCCAATCCGTCCCCGCCGATCGGCCCTGCGCTGGGTCAGCGCGGCGTCAACATCATGGAATTCTGCAAGCAGTTCAACGCTGCCACGCAGGAGATGGAAAAAGGCACCCCGCTGCCCACCGTCATCACCGTGTTCGCCGACCGCAGCTTTACGTTCCTGACCAAGCAGCCGCCCGCGACCTATCTGATCAAGAAGGCCGCCGGTCTCAAGTCGGGCTCGAAAGAGCCGGGCAAGATCAGCGCCGGAGAAATCAAGCGTTCGCAGCTCAGCGAGATTGCGACCGCCAAGATGGCCGACCTCAACGCCAACAACTTTGAGGCCGCAACGAAGATCATCGAAGGTTCCGCCCGCGCGATGGGCCTTACGGTAACGGAGGGCTGAGCCGATGACCATGACCAAGAACCGCAAGGCGCTGAACGAGAAGCTCGGCGACAACATGAAGCTCTACGGGATCGACGAGGCGCTTCAGACGCTGCGCGACCTCAAGCGGACCAAGTTCGACGAAACGGTCGAAGTGGCGATGAACCTGGGCGTCGATCCGCGCCACGCCGACCAGATGGTCCGCGGCATGGTGACGCTGCCCTCGGGCACCGGCAAGGACGTCAAGGTTGCGGTGTTCGCGCGCGGTGACAAGGCCGAAGCCGCGCTCGCGGCCGGAGCCGACAAGGTCGGCGCCGAGGACCTGATGGAGGATATGCTCGCGGGCAACCTCGATTACGGCCGCGTCATCGCCACGCCCGACATGATGGCGGTGGTCGGCCGGCTCGGCAAGACGCTCGGACCCAAGGGCCTGATGCCCAACCCCAAGCTGGGCACGGTAACCCCGAATGTTGCCGAAGCGGTCAAGGCCGCCAAGGGCGGGCAGATCGAGTTCCGCGTCGAAAAGGCCGGGATCATCCACGCCGGGATCGGCAAGATGAGCTTCAGCGACGAAGCCATCCGCGCCAACTTCGATGCCTTCGTCGATGCCATCGTCAAGGCCAAGCCGTCGGGCTCGAAGGGCAAGTACCTCCAGAAGGTCGCGTTGTCGTCGTCGATGGGCCCGGGGCTGAAGATCGACACCGCGGAAATCCACGGGGCGTAAGCCATCGCAAATGGTTTGGAAAACAGGGCCGGGGGAGCAATCCTTCCGGCCCTTTTCTATTCCACCGCAGCCGGGGTGTAGCACTCGGTCAAGAACGCCAGCGGCCGTCCATCGGGCAGGCGCAGCAGCGCGACTTGCGAAAGCACGGTCCCCGCGGGGCACCCCGGCTCGCCGCCGCGGCGGGTGTCAATCGTCTCGCGGGTAAAACCCAGCGGCGCGGCGATTTTGCCGAACGGGATGTCGCCGGTATCGAGGGCGGCGTTCATATCGCGCGAAAGCGCCGCACGAACGAACCAGTTGTGCGCAACCGACAGCACGCGGCTGCCGCACGACAGCCGGACGTGGCGGTAGCCCAGCGGCTCATCCCGGCTCACGCCCAGTCGTTCGCGCAAACCCGGCGGCGTTGCCGGCGCTGGTCCCGCGATCAAAGTCGCGGCTATTTGTGGCGCCGCCGCGAAGCCGCGTGCCGCGCACCATTCCTCGAGAGCGGCAGTGGCGCTGGCGTGCGCACGCAACGTCCGTTCGAGCGCGGCGACATCGCCGCCCGCTGTGGCGCAGCCGGCCAGCGCGGCGGCCATGCCGAATGGCACAGCCCGGTTCAATGTCCCGAACCGCGAAGCGTGCTGTTCGCTGTCCACGCTGGCGCCGCGGGCTGGTCCGCCACCCGCGCGACCAGCGCGTAGAAAAAGCGGTTGAAGTCGGCAGCGGCCTGCCAGTCCATCGGTTGGTGTTCGTCGTCCTGCGGCTTGTGATACCCGGTTCGGTACCACTGGCGGTAGACTTGCTCGCTGGCGCTTCCCGGGGCGTATCCGAAGACGAAATTCACGCCGGGGATGCCCGCGCGCATGAAGTTCCAGTGATCGGTTCGCCGGACGAGGTTGCGCTCGGGCTCAGGGTCGTCCTGCACCGCGATCCCGCGCGCTGCGGCCACCGCGGCGGCATCGACGCCCAGCGTCGAATCGGTGCGGGCATGGACGGTCAGCAGCTTCAGCGGAAAGATCGGGCGGAGCTGGTCGAGATTGATGTTGGCCGCGATCCGCGTCAGTGCCCGGGTCGGGTGGGTAACGAACCACTTCGATCCAAGCAGGCCCTTTTCCTCGCCGGTCCATGCGGCAAAGATGACCGGTCGCGCGAACCCGCGCCCGTGGCGCTTCTCCGCCAGCCGGACGATCAGCGCGACATAGGCAGCATCGTCAAGCGTCCCGTTGTAAAGCCGGTCGCCGGCCACTTCGCTGCCGAAGCCATACCCGTCGAGATGCGCGCCGAGGACGATCGCCTGGTCGGCCTTTGCCGGGTCGGTTCCGGGCAGGACACCGATCACGTTGGGGGATGACAGCGCGCGCTGCGTGACCGCGAAACTCAGCGCCGCGCTGCCGCCGTCGATGGCCGGCAGCGGCCGGCCTGCGGCACCCGCCGCGATCAGATCGGCGGCGGTGCTGGAGGGCAGCAGCTTGCTCAGTGCGGCGGCGTTGAGTGTCAGGCGCACGAACGGATCGGGTCCCGGTTCCTGCCCGGCAATCGCGACATCGCGGGCGTAGGCGAACGGCCAACGCGGCGGCTCGACCGCGAACCCGGGATCGGCGATCGTGGCGATCCCCGCACCGCCGCCCGCACGGACCGCGGCTTCGCGCTGCGCGCCGCTGGGGAGGTCGGCGCGGTGGGTTCCGTGGCACACGACCAGCTTGCCGCGAACTTCGCCGAGGTTTTCCGCGGCGCAATAGCCGCGGTAAGCGATCGGCAGGGTCAGCCGCGCGGGCAGGGAAGGGTTGGGCGCGACGGTAAATTCACGCAGGAACTGGAGCGTGCCGCCGGGTCCTGCCAGCGCCGCTCGCGGCACCGCGATTTCGTGCAGCGACACGCGCTGGTACCAGGTGCCATTGTCGCCCAGTGGCTGGAGGCCCGCCGCGGCCATTCGGGCTGCGACCAATCGTGCGGCGCGTTCGTAGCCGGGCGATCCGGCTTCGCGGCCCGCCATCGCATCGTTCGAAAGCGCGCGGGTAAAATCCCACCATGCGCGCGAATCCGCGTCGATCGGACCAGCCGGTGCAGAAGAAGTACCGGCCGGTGCAGTGGCTCCACCGGGCGGCGGTACAGCGCCGCCAAGCAGCGCGGCGACGAGCACCGCCGCGGTCCGGCGCACGCTCAGATCCCCCCCGCGACGACCGCATGGCCGCTGGCCTCCAGCGCGGCCATCAGCGCCCCGGTGCACGCCGCCAGCGCGTCGGCGTCGACCGAGCGGATGACGAAGTTGGCGCCGACCTTGCCCTCGCGGAAGAACGGGTAGCTGCCGATCTGGCAGCCGTCGAAGGCCTTTTCGGTTTCGCGCAGGAGGTCGGCAATCTCGCTCTCGGGGGCCCAGCTCCCGATCGTTGCCGAGAGCAGCGGCAGTCCGCCCTCGAGGCTGCCGGTCAGCGCGTCGAGCATGCCCGCGGTGATGTGCGGCACTCCGGCCATCATGAACAGGTTGCCGTGGCGGATGCCGGGGGCGCCGGACATGCGGTTGGGAATGAGCTCGGCGCCATCGGGCACGCGCGCCATCCGCAGGCGCCCTTCGTTGATCCCGCCGCGGGTCTCGTAATAGCGCTCCAGAATTGCGCGCGCTGCAGGGTGGATCACGACCTCGACCCCGAGCGCCTCGGCCACTGCGTCGACGGTGATATCGTCGTGAGTCGGGCCGATGCCGCCCGTGGTGAAAAGGTAGTCGTTGCGCGCGCGCAGGGTGTTGACCGCCTCGACGATCGCGGCAGTGACATCGGGCACCACGCGCACTTCGGCCAGGCGGATACCCTGGACGCCAAGCCAGCTCGCGACTTGCGCGATGTTCTTGTCGTGCGTCCGGCCCGAGAGAATTTCGTCGCCAATGACGACGAGCGCGGCGGTCCAGATGCGGTGAGGATCGGTCATGTGAGCCCGCTACGATATTGCAGCGCGCGCGTCATCGGCCTTATTGCGCTGCTTCGAACGCCCGCTTGGCGGCAGTCTTCGCTCCGCTGAACTTGAGCACGCCGTCGTCCACCGGCGCGACACGCATATCCTTGCGGTCGCGGATGTAGTCCTGGTTAAGCCGCCACGGCAGTGCTGCCGCGTTCTTGGGCAGGATGTGCATCCCGCGCTGGAGATAGCCCGAGGAAAAATCGAAGATGTTGTCTTCGCTCGGCTCGGTCCCGGCGGGCATCAGGGGCACCGCGATCTTCGCGCCCACGGCGTCCATGTGGTTGATCACGCGGCAGATGTAGTTGGCGACGATATCGACGCGGAGCGTCCACGAAGCATTGAGATAGCCGAAGATCGTCGCGAAGTTCGGGACGTTCGAGAACATGCAGTTGCGGTAGTAGAACACCTTGGAAAAATCGACCGGCGCGCCGTCGACGCTGACCGCGATCTTGCCCGCAACGGCCAGGGTGAGCCCGGTGGCGGTGACGATTATGTCGGCCGGGACATGCTCGCCCGAAGTGAGCTTGATTCCGCCGGCGTCGAACCGGTCGATATGCCCGGTAATGATAGAGGCGCGGTCGTCCTTGATCGCCTCGAACAGGTCGGCATCGGGGATCAGGCACAGCCGCTGCTCCCACGGATTGTAGGGCGGGGTAAATGTCGCCGCATCGTAGCGGTCGCCCAGATGCTCCATCGTCCGCTTGGTCAGCGCCGCCTTGACCCTTTCGGGCTTGTTGCGCGCCAGCTTGAAGAAGAAATTCTGCATCCTGATGTTCTTGGCCCGGGTCACTGCATAGGCGATCCGCTCGGGCAGGTACTTGCGCAAGGTATTGGCGAACTTGTCCTTGGCCGGGCGCGCGCCGAACCATGTCGGCGTGCGCTGGAGCATCGTTACGTGCGCCGCGTCGCGCGCCATCGCCGGGACGATCGTCGCCGCGGTCGCGCCCGATCCGATCACGACCACGCGCTTGTTCGCGTATTCGAGATCATCCGGCCAGAATTGCGGGTGGACGATTCGCCCGCCGAAATCCTCGCGTCCCGCAAACTGTGCATCGTAGGGACTATCGTAATCGTAGTACCCCGAGCCGAGATAGAGGAACTGCGCGCGCAAGGTCTGCGCCCGGCCCGCGGCATCCTCGACCTCGAGCGACCAGCGCGCGGCACCGCTGTCGAAATCGGCGGCCACGACCTTATGCTCGAAGCGGATCGACTGGCGGATCCCGCGACTGTCGACGATCTTGTTGAGATATTCCAGGATGGACGGCGCATCGGCGATCGATTTCTCGTGCGTCCACGGCTCGAACTCGAAGCCCAGGGTATGCATGTCGCTGTCCGAGCGTACCCCGGGATAGCGGAACAGGTCCCAGGTTCCGCCCAGGTTCTTGCGCCGCTCGATAATCGCAAAGCGCTTGCCCGGACACTTGTTCAACAAGTGGACCGCCATGCCGATGCCCGAGAGCCCCGCGCCGACGATGATCATGTCGAGATCGCCATCGGTATGCCGGGCGCCCCCTTCGGCGCGTTCGATCGGGGTCACTGCATTCATCGGTCCGACTCCTACTGACATCGTTGTTAACGCTTCCGCTTTCGATTGCCAGCCTCGCGTTGCTTTGCCAGACCACGGCGATGACGATCGTTGCCGCGCGCCGCTATGAACATGGACAGCCGCTGCCCCAGCCGCTGGCGATCGATGGAACGCCGGGCACTGCCTTGCCGGCGCACAGTTTCGACTGGGTCGGGCTGTCCGAACCGAGCGCGGCGGAGATGGATCTGGTGAGGCGCCAGTTCGGATTGCACCCGCTGGCGGTCGAGGATGCGCTCAATCCCACGCAATTGCCCAAGGTCGAAGTCTATGGCCGGACCCTGTTCGTGATCGTGCGGACGGCGGCGCTGGGGGCGGGGGAGGTGATCACTTATGGCCAGACCGCCGTGTTCCTTGGCCCCGATTACGTGGTCAGCGTGCGCTACGGCAGCGACCGCTCGCACCACGATCTGCGCCGGACGCTCGAGGCCAATTCGGAACGCCTGACCGAAGGCCCCGATTACGTCCTCCACGCGATCCTCGACTTCGTCGTCGACGGCTATTTGCCGATCATGGAACGGCTCGAAGTCGCGATGCAGGAGATGGAGGAATCGGCCATCGACGTTTTCCCGTCGCCCGATACGATCCGGCGCATCTTTCGCCTGCGCCGCCAGCTTCGCCGATTCCAGCGCATCATCGGCCCGATGGAGGAAGTTTGCGAACGGCTGGCGACGACCGACCTGCCCAGCGTCGATCCCGCCGCGCGGGTATGGTTCCGCGACGTGCTCGATCACATGCGCCGGGCCTTGACCCGGCTCACCGGGCTCAAGGAGACGCTCGCCTCGATCGTCGAAACCGCGAGCCTGCTCGAACAGCACCGCCAGGGCGACATGACCCGGCAGTTGGCGGCGTGGGCCGCGATCCTCGCGGTGCCGACCGCGATCGCGGGGATTTACGGGATGAACTTCGCGTTCATGCCCGAATTGCAGTGGAAATACGGGTACTTCGTCGTGGTCGGCGCGATGCTTCTGATCTGCACCGGACTGTGGCTGCGCTTCCGCAAGCTGGGGTGGGTCTAGGCGGTCATTCGGGGGTGACCATGAACTGTTCCCAGCGCCCGTGCGAACCCGGCTCGGCATACGTGATCAGGGTGAGTTTGGTCTTGCCATAGGTAATCTTGAAGTTGCGATTGACGAACCCGCCGCGCAGCCGCGGCGGGCGCGGCGCGGTAAATGCCGATGGCGCGCCCAGCGGGCGCAGGCTCGCGGCGTAATCTGCGCGGGTTCCGGGCGCGAAATAGTACTGGGCGTTGGCGGTGAATCGCGCCGGATCGAAGCGCCCCGCGGTCAGCATCGCCAACGTCGCCCGCGCATCGGCCAGGCGGTCGAGCTCGGCGATCTGCGCCTGCCCCGCCTTGGGCAGCACGATCGCGGCGATCTTCTCGGTCAGCGTATCGGTTGCACCCGAGAAATCGGCGTTGGTCAGGACGACGATCGCCGCGCGGTTGTCTGGAAACACTGTGTTCTGCGAAAGGAACCCGACCGATTCGCCGCCGTGGTCGATCACCCGCCGCCCCCCGCGCATCGTATTGAAAACGCCCAGGCCATAGCCGTTGGTGGTCCCGTCGCTGAGCAGCACCGGGGTTTCCTGCAGCGCCCAGTCGCTATCGGGCAGCAGGGTCCGTTCGATCCGGGCGATATCCCAGCGCGCCAGTTCGGCGGCGGTCATCGACAGTTCGCCCGCGGCCCACAGCCAGCCCTTGGCGGGCGGGGTGGCGGCGCGCACCGGGCCCAGCGCATTGCGATGATAGCCTTCGGGATAGCGGGCGGGATCGTTGGTATCGTCGAGCGGAAGCGGGTGGATGCCCAGCGGGCCGAACAGCTTCGCTTCGAACTGCTGCCACAGCGGCGCGCCCCCGGCCTTCTCCGCGATCAGGCCGGCGACCACGAAGCCGGTATTCGAATACTGCCAGCGCGACCCCGGGGCGTAGTCGAGCGGCTTGCCCGCCCAGCGGTCGACGATCTCGCGCGGTTGCACCGGGTGGGTCATGTCGGTGAACATGTAGTCCTGCGGCCAAAAGTCCTGCAGCCCCGAAGTGTGGCTGAGCAACTGGCGGATCGTGATCGTGTCGCCGCCGGTGACTCCGGGGACCCATTTTGCAACCTTGTCGTTCAGCGACAGCTTGTGCTCGTCCTCGAGCAGCAGGATCAAAGCGGCGACGAACTGCTTGGAATTCGAGGCGATCTGATACGGCAAATCGGGGCGAGCGACGGCGATCCGACTGGAGGCAGTGCCCCACGCGCGGTCCATCACGATCTTTCCGTCGCGGACAACGGCGATCTCGGCCGATGGCACTTTGGTCTCGGTCAGCGTCGTGCGGACCGCCAGATCGATGGCGGAGATTTCCGCCGGGGTCAGCGCCTGCGCGTGGGCGATCGGAGAGAAGGGGAGAGCGAGCGCGGCGAGCGCGGCGAGCGGGATGGCGAAGTGTTTCATGGCCGCGCATCCTATGCACTCGCCAACCGCGGGCAAGCCGGTTCTTTTTTTAAACTGCATCGGGCGCCGGCATCGGACGCCGGTATCGGACGGGAGCATCGGGCGGGGCATCGGGGCTTTGTCCGCGGACGCGGGTGTGCAATGGCGCGGGACCCTCAACCGAAGGCAAATCCATGGCCAGCGGATCGAACCGCACTATCCTCATTGCGCTCGGCGCCAATCTGGCGATCGCGGCGGCCAAGTTCGTCGCCGCGGTGCTGACCGGCAGTTCCGCAATGCTGACCGAGGGCGTGCACTCGGTGGTCGATTCGACCAACCAGCTGCTGCTGCTCTACGGGCGCAAGCGCTCGCAGCGGCCGGCCGATGCGCTGCATCCGTTCGGCTATGGCCGCGAACTCTATTTCTGGAGCTTCGTGGTCGCCATTCTGGTGTTTGCGCTGGGCGCAGGGGTGTCGCTCTACGAAGGCATTCTTCACATCCAGCATCCCGAACCCGCGGTGTCGCCGCTGATCGCGTTTATCGTGCTTGGGGTGGCGATGGTGCTCGAGGGCGGTTCCACCGTTGCCGCGTTCAACGATTTCAATGCCGCGCGCGAGGGGCGGTCGTGGTGGCAGGCGTTCCGATTTTCCAAGGATGCGCCGACGCTGATCCTCCTGCTCGAAAACGGCGGGGCGATGGCTGGGCTGATGATCGCCGCGATCGGCCTGGCGCTGAGCCTGTTCACCGGCAATCCGTTCTGGGACGGGCTGGCGTCGGTGCTCATCGGCGTCGTGCTCGGCCTGCTCGCGGTGCTGCTTTTGCGCGAGGCCAAGGGGCTCCTGATCGGGGAAAGCGCTGATCCCAAGCTGGTCGCCTCGATCCGCCGCTGTGCCGAGGCGCACGCCGGCATCGTCGCGGTCCATGAGGTGCTAACCCTGCATTCCTCGCCCGACATGGTCACCGCGATCATCAGCGCCGATTTCGACGATGCCATCCGCGCGCGCGAGGTCGAGGGGATCGTCGCCGAAATCGAACGCCAGGTCGCCGCGAGCAATCCGATCATCGCCCGCGTGTTCGTGCGCCCGATGGATTCGGGCGCGAAAAAGCTCTCGTTCATCGGCTCGGACGAGCCTGAGGGGGTCGGGCGGCTTTAGGCGGGCTGCATCGCTTCGGTCCGGTCCGTGCGCGCCCAGCGCCGGATCAGCGGGTAAAGGATGGCGCAGGCGATCAGCGACAGCCCGGCGTCGGCCAGCAGGCTCCCGCGCAGCCCGCCCGCGCCATACGCCTGCCCATCGACCATCTGCATGTAGGTTATCGGCAATGCCGTCGCAGCGTTGAGCACCGCAAACTGCGTCGCGGCAAGCGGGCTGCCGTTGACGATGCTGCGGAAGATGATGGTGCTTTCGGCCGTGAATGCTGCCGACTGGAAGATGTTCTCGCCGATCAGCGCGATTGCAAAGATCAGCGGCGTCCGCGGCATCAGCAGAAGCGACAACGTGAACGCGGCGCCCACTCCGGCGATGCACAGGTAGAACAGCGCGGGGTTCATCCTGCCGATCAGGCGAGGGGCAAGCAGGCTGCCGATCACCCCCGCCACGGTAACACCCACGCCCGCGATGATCGAAACCATTTGCTCGGATGCGCCAAATTCGTTGCCCAGTCCGCCGAGCGAGTTGGTCAGCGCGAACGAAGCGGTCGGCAGGGCGAACATCGCGATCGTGCGCAGGACGAACTTGTTCGCGAGCAGCGCCCTGAGATCGCGGCCGAGATTGGCGAAGCTCTCGCGCGCGCCGGCGATCCCCGCGGCGGCTTCGGGCATGGCTGCAAGGATCACCAGCGGCAGCGCCATCACCCCGCCCACCGCCAGCGCCCCGAACGGCGCGGGCAGTCCGCGCATCAGCGCCATGTTGAGGATCGCGCCGATCCCGAACCCGCCGATGTTTCCGATCGTGAACCAGCTTGCCAGGCGGCTCTCTTCATCCTTGGCGACCTGGCTCCCGAGCCATCCGCCGAGCGCCGAGTTGAATAAGGCGGCGCTCGACAGCGCGGCGAACAGCAGCACCGCCAGCCGGCTCGGATCGCCGAGCGAGAGCAGCCCCGCGACGCACAAGGCACCCGAAAGCGGGCCGAACACGAAGGCGTAGGTCTTGCGCGAGAAGCGGACGTCGAGGATCGGGGCGACCAGGAACACCAGGAACCCGGGGATCATCGCGAAGGCGGTGACCCCCGCGATCGTCGGCTGGGGCACACCGCGAGCGGCGAGCAATTGCGGTACGTTGATCAGCACCACCGCACCGCCAAGGCCATAGGGCAGGTTCGACAAGCCCATCAGCCATACCGGCGGGGTTACTTCGGTTCGTGCCATGTCGATCCCCCAGCGGGGCGCACACCCCCGTGCGCCGAACCGAATGCTATGGCGACAGGAATCAAATGCAAGCGCGCAAAAACCGCTCGCGCAAGCTCAGCTTGGGGCGATCACCCCGAACAGATCGTGGGCGTCCGCATCCTCGATCACGACTTGCGCGAAATCGCCGGGCCTGAGCGTATCGGGGACGTTGCGGAGGTAGACGTTGCCGTCGATCTCGGGCGCGTCGGCCTGGCTGCGCGCGGTGGCGCCGATATCGCCGTCCTCGTCCGCTTCGCCGACCTCGTCGACGATCACCGGCAGCGTCCGACCGACCTTGGCGGCGAGCCGCGCGCCGCTGATCGCCTCGGTCTTGGCCATGATCCGGGCGTAGCGTTCTTCCTTGACCGCCTCGGGCACTTGATCGGGCAGGGCGTTGGCGCGCGCGCCCGCGACGGGTTCGAAGCGGAAGGCGCCGACCCGGTCGAGCTGTGCCTGGTCGAGCCAGTCGAGCAGATATTCGAAATCGGCCTCGGTTTCGCCGGGGAAGCCGACCACGAAGCTCGAGCGGATCGCGATGTCCGGACAGATGTCGCGCCACGCCGCGATCCGCTCGAGCACGCGCGCTTCGTTGGCGGGGCGGCGCATGCGCTTGAGCACCGAGGGGCTGGCGTGCTGGAACGGGATGTCGAGGTACGGGGTCAACAGCCCCTGCGCCATCAGCGGAATCACCGCGTCGACGTGAGGGTAGGGGTAGACGTAATGCAGCCGCACCCAGGGCGTCTGGCCATCCGGCGTCTTGAGCTGACCGAGCTCGCGCGCGAGATCGGTCATGTGCGCGCGCACCGGCTGGCCGTGCCAGTCGCGGCTTTCATGGCGGGTATCGACCCCGTAGGCCGAAGTGTCCTGGCTGATCACGAGCAGTTCGCGCGTACCCGCTGCGACCAGCTTCTCCGCCTCGCGCAGCACCGCGTCGATCCGCCGGCTGACCAGCTTGCCGCGCAGATCGGGGATGATGCAGAACGAGCAGGCGTGGTTGCAGCCTTCGGAAATCTTGAGATAGCTGTAGTGGCGCGGGGTCAGCTTGATCCCGCCGTCGTCGGCGAAAGCCTGCGGGATCAGGTCGATATACGGACCCTGGCTGGGCGGCGCGGCTTCGTGAACCGCCTCGACCACCGCTTCGTACTGCTGCGCGCCGGTCACCGCGAGGACCTGGGGGAAGCGCGCGCGGATCACGTCGGCTTCGCTGCCCATGCAGCCGGTAACGATCACCCGGCCGTTCTCGGCGATCGCTTCGCCGATCGCGGCGAGGCTTTCTTCCTTGGCGCTGTCGAGGAACCCGCAAGTGTTCACCAGCACGACATCTGCGCCGGCGTAGTCCGGGCTCATCGCATAACCGTCGGCGCGCAGGCGGGTGAGAATGCGCTCGCTATCGACCAGCGCCTTGGGGCAGCCGAGGCTGACCATCCCCACGCGCGGCGCAGGCGCGATCGCCAAGGGGGCTACCGGCGGGGCGGCTGGAAAAGGTGAGGTGGACGGCAACATTGCGCGGCGGCCACTACACGCCTTGACCGCGCTGCGCTACCATTGTGGAAACGCGGGGCTAGGAGTGACGAGACGATGGGTCCGGTAAATTGGTTGGGCGTGATCGCCGCCATGCTGGCTGCGCTGGCCCTGGGCGCACTGTGGTACGGTCCGCTGTTCGGGCGCGCCAAGCTTGCCGCGGTCGGCCCCGGCGGGCTTGCCGCGCGCCGCCGCCCGGCGCAAACGCTGGCGCTGACCGCAGCGGCGCTGTTCATCTCGTCGGCGATGATGGGGCACATGTTCGCCCGCCTGCCCGCGGGCGATCTCGCGGCCAAGCCGTGGCTCTATTTCATGATGTCGGGCGGACTGGCGGCGATGTTCGTGATCCCCGCGCTGTGGACGAGCTATGCCCACCAGCGGATCGCGACGCGCGTCGCGCTGATCGACGGCGGCTACTGGCTGGCCGCCTACCTGGTGATGGGCGCTGCGTTTTGGGCGCTGTCCTGAGGACCTAGCCGCGGCGCCGGGTCGACCGGACGGTTGCCGCGGCGCAGCTCGAAATGCAGCCGCGGCGTGCGCGCGAGGCCCGACTGCCCGCTGCGCGCGATCACCGCGCCGCGCGCGACCTTGGCCCCGACCTTGACCGAACTCGCCGAGAGATGCCCATAGGCCGAATGCCAGCCATTGCCGTGGTCGATCACTACCAGCCGCCCGAACTGGCGCGGTTCGGTTCCGGCAAAGATCACTTTCCCCGTGCCCGCGGCGTGGACCGGGGTTCCGAGCGGCGCCGCGATGTCGATCCCATCGTGGAAATTGGGCTCGCGCCGCGGGGTGTACCCGCGCAGCACTTCGCCGCTGAGCGGCCAGCCGAACTGGCTCGCCGCGCGGGCGGCAGGCGCAGGGGCAGACGCACGCACAGGCGCAGTGGTCTCGACCGGCGCGCTCGGCGCGAGCGCGATGAGCGTCGGGATCAGCAAATCCTGCCCGGTGCGCACGGTATCGCCGCGCGCGATCCCGTTGGCGGTGCGGATCGCTGCCCACGGTACGCCATAGCGCAGCGCGATGGCGAACCCGGTCTCGCCATCGGCGACGGTGTGGTGGCG
>JANXSP010000050.1 GCA_025356575.1 Novosphingobium sp. | reverse complement strand
GGCAGCCAGCGGTTCTGCATGGGCGCCGCGTGGCGCAACCCCAAGGACCGCGACATGCCCGCGATCGTCGAGATCGTGAAGGGCGTCCGCGCGATGGGGCTGGAAACCTGCATGACGCTGGGAATGCTGACGCCCAGCCAGGCCGACATGCTCGCCGAAGCGGGGCTCGATTACTACAATCACAACATCGACAGCAGCCCCGAGTACTACGAACGCGCGATCACGACGCGGACGATGGCCGACCGGCTCGATACGCTGTCAGAAGTGCGCCGCGCGGGGATCGCGGTGTGCAGCGGCGGGATCGTCGGCATGGGCGAAACCCGCGCCGACCGCGTCGGCTTCATCCACACGCTGGCGACGCTGCCGCAGCATCCCGAAAGCGTGCCGGTCAATGCGCTGGTACCGATCAAGGGCACGGTGCTGGGCGATATGCTCGCGGGCACTCCGATGGCGAAAATCGACGACATCGAGTTCGTCCGCACCGTAGCAGTCGCCCGGATCACGATGCCGCTGAGCATGGTGCGCTTGAGCGCGGGGCGTGAGAGCATGAGCGAAGCGGCGCAGGCGCTATGCTTCATGGCTGGCGCAAACTCGATCTTCACCGGCGACAAACTGCTGACCGCGCCGAATGCTGGGGATGATGCCGATGGCGCGATGTTCGCACGGCTGGGGCTGACGGCGATGGCGGGTGAGGAGCCGATGCGGGCAGAAAAGGTAGTTGCGTCTTGTTAAAGTGGCTTCTCAGCCTTCGGGATCCCCGAAGGACGGGTCCGCCAAACCTGTTGAAAAAAATTCGCCAGGAAGTTGAAGATGTCATTGATTGGGAAAATCCCGACGAGCGAGTAGGCGCGCGGCTTTATCTAATTCTGAATAAGCAGCTATCCTTGCTTGATTTGGTGTCAGGTGAAGTTCCTTTTCTAGAACCATATTCGTCGGATTCATGCAGAGGTGCCTTGGTAGGTACGGCACTTGGTTTAGTGCTGGATGAGTTTGGCGAAGCAAAAACCAAGCCCTCAATCGATGCGGTGATCGCAGCATTTAGCATTGTTTATGGTGGTCAAGTCGGGAAGCCTGAGGGGCTGCGGGCTCTTCAGGATTCAACCGATGGGAATTCCTGTCTCAACACTGCATCGGACTGGGCGATCAAAGATGTTCGAGGGACCAATCCGAATGCAACTCCGATCGCTTTTTATGCAGCGGTCGACGGAATGATTTGAGGGTACATCCGATGTTCAAAAAAATCCTCATCGCCAATCGCGGCGAGATCGCGTGCCGGATCATCAAGACCGCGCGGCGCATGGGTATTGCGACGGTCGCGGTCTATTCGGATGCCGATGCGCGCGCGCCGTTTGTGCGGCTGGCGGACGAGGCGGTGCATATCGGGCCTTCGCCCGCGGCGGAAAGCTACCTCGTTGCCGACAAGATCATCGCCGCGTGCAAGCAGACCGGCGCGGACGCCGTGCATCCGGGTTATGGCTTCCTGTCCGAGCGGACCAGCTTCGCAGAGGCGCTCGCCCGCGAAAACATCGCCTTCATCGGCCCGCCGGTGAACGCCATCGCCGCGATGGGCGACAAGATCGAGAGCAAGAAGCTCGCGCTCAAGGCCGGGGTCAACGTCGTTCCCGGGTTCGTCGGTGAGATTGACGATACCGAGCACGCGGTGCGGATTGCCGCCGAGATCGGCTATCCGGTGATGATGAAGGCCAGCGCGGGCGGCGGCGGCAAGGGCATGCGGCTGGCGTACAGCGAGCAGGACGTGCGCGATGGCTTCGAGGCGACCAAGCGCGAGGGGCTGAACTCGTTCGGCGACGACCGTGTGTTCATCGAGAAGTTCATCCTCAACCCGCGCCACATCGAAATCCAGATCCTCGGCGACCAGCACGGCACGATCCTCTACCTCAACGAGCGCGAATGCAGCATCCAGCGCCGCCACCAGAAAGTGGTCGAGGAAGCGCCGTCGCCGTTCGTCACCCCCGCGATGCGCAAGGCGATGGGCGAGCAGTGCGTGGCGCTGGCCCGCGCGGTCGGATACTACAGCGCGGGCACGGTCGAACTGATCGTCAGCGGCGCCGACCCCAGCGGCGAGAGCTTCTATTTCCTCGAAATGAACACCCGGCTCCAGGTCGAGCATCCGGTGACCGAGGCGATTACGGGTATCGATCTGGTCGAGCAGATGATCCGGGTAGCGGCGGGGGAGAAGCTCGATCTCGCGCAGGAGGAGGTGCGGCTCGATGGCTGGGCGATCGAGAACCGGATTTATGCCGAGGACCCGTATCGCGGCTTCCTGCCGAGCACCGGGCGGCTGGTGCGGTACCGCCCGCCCGAGGGACAATTTCACCAGGCGCCGTTCGCCGATGACGGCACGGGTGCCAGCGGCGAAGCCTACATCCGCGTCGACGACGGGGTGTACGAAGGCGGCGAGGTGTCGATGTTCTATGACCCGATGATCGCCAAGCTGGTCACCTGGGCGCCCACGCGCGACGAAGCCGCCGACCTTCAGGTCGCGGCGCTCGATGCGTTCGAGATCGAAGGGCTGAGCCACAACATCGATTTCGTCAGCGCGATCATGCAGCATCCGCGCTTCCGCTCGGGCGAACTGACGACCGGGTTCATTGCCGAGGAATATCCCGAGGGCTTCCACGGTGCCGCGACCTCGCCCGAAACGCTGCGGCACATCGCGGCCATCGCCGGGTTCATCGCCACCGCCCGCGCCGACCGTGCGCGGCAGGGCGACGGCCAGCTCGCCGATCCGCTCGATCCGCCTTATGATTGGAGCGTGACGCTGGGGGATGTGACCCACGCGGTCGAACTGGGCGAAGACAGCGTGACCGTCGACGGCACCGCGGTCGATCTCGACATGGAATATACCCCCGGCGAACGGCTGGTCGATGCATCGGTCGGCAGCGCGGATTACGGCGTGAAAGTCGCGCCCACCCGCGGCGGCTTGCGGATGACCACCCGCGGGCACATCCACGATGTCCGCATCCTCCCCGCCTACGCTGCGCCCCTGGCGCGGCACATGATCGCAAAAGTTCCGCCCGATCTGTCGCGCTTTCTGATTTGCCCGATGCCCGGACTGCTGGTCGCGCTCAACGTCGGCGCGGGCGACAAGGTCGAGGCCGGGCAGCCGCTCGCGGTGATCGAGGCGATGAAGATGGAGAACATCCTCCGCGCCGAAAAGTCGGGCACCGTCAAAAGCGTCAATGCCGTGCAGGGGGAAAGCCTGGCGGTCGACGCGGTGATCCTGGAGCTGGAGTAGTCAGTCCTCGACCAGTGCGACGGCCCTGATCCACCCGGCGCTGGCGCGCTCGATCTTGACCGGGAAGCAGCTCAGCGTGAACCCGAAGGGCGGCAATGCGGCGAGGTTGGTGAGCTTCTCGATCTGCCAGTACGGGCGGATGCGGCCAGCCTTGTGACCTTCCCAAATGATTGCCGGATCGCGGGTTTCGGCCCAGCGGCGCGCGGTGTGGCTGAACGGCGCGTCCCAGCTCCACGCGTCGGTGCCGACGACCTCGACCCCGCGCTGCGTCAGCCACAGCGTCGCCTCAGCGCCGAGGCCCACGCCCTGGTCGGTGAAGTTGTCGGTGCCGTAGACTGCCCCCGACTGGACCAGCACGATGTCGAGCGGCTGGAGGTCGTACCCGATCCGCGCCAGTTCGGCCTCGACGTGTGCCGCGCCGACCACGGAGCCGTGAGGCATTCCGGAGAAGTCGAGCTTCACCCCTGGGCGGAAGAACCGGTCGAGCGGGGCCTCGTCGATGCTGGGTGCGGGGCGGGCGCCCCCGGGCTCTCCGGCGCCGGTGGTCGAATGATAATGCCACGGCGCATCCATGTGCGTGCCGTTGTGCGTGGACAGGGTCAGCTGCTCGACCGCCCAGCCTTCGCCGTCGGGCAGATCGTCGCGAGTCAGGCCGGGGAAAAACAGCGCGATCTGTTCCCAGCTGGTTTCGTGCGTGGTGTAGGTGATCTGCGGACGCATCACCGGCGGATCGGAAATCACGTCGTTGGTGATCGGGATCGACAGGTCGATGAAGCGGGTCATGGGCCGAGTGTTGACGCGGTTTCCGTTTACGTCAATGGCTGCGCGGATGAACCTTCCCGACGTCATCGCCGCGCTGTCCCACAGCGATACCGCCACAACCGCGGTCATCCCCGAATCGTGGATGCAAGGGCGGACCAGTTACGGCGGATTTTCGTCCGCGCTCGCGCTCGTGGTCGCGCAGCGGCTGGCCCCGGACTTGCCCCCATTGCGCTCGGCGACGATCAACTTCGTCGGGCCGCTGGCTGGCGAGGTCGCCATCACTGCCAGGTTCCTTCGGCGCGGGCGCAACGCCAGCTGGGTCGCGGCGGAGATAACCGGCGAGGGCGGCGTGGGGCTGACCGCGACGTTTGTGTTCATGGGGCCGGTCGAGAGCACGCTGCACCTGAGCGATGCGCCGCCGCCTGCCGGGTGGGTCCCGCCCGGCGATGCGGTGCCGTTCCCGACCGACCGCCCTTCGCCGGGCTTCACCCAGTACTTCGAGCGTCGCTTCGCCACGCCCCGGACCGGGGACAAGCGTGCCGAACTCAACTGGTGGGTGCGCCCGCGCGACGCCGCAGGGCTCGACCCGATGGTCGAAATGCTGCTGGTGGCCGATGCCCTGCCGCCCGGCGTCATGCCGCTGATGGGCGGGTGGTCGCCCGTCAGCTCGATGACCTGGCTGATCAACCTGCTGACCCCCGCTCCGGTCAGCCGCGATGGCTGGTGGCTGCTGCGTGCGGCGGCCAGTTATGCCGAGAACGGCTGCTCGAGCCAGGACATGGCGATCTGGAACGCCGACGGTGAGCCGATCGCCGCAGGCATGCAGTCGATCGCGGTTTTCGGCTAGAGCGCTTCGTCCAGAAACGCGGCGACGTCGCCGAGAGACACGTCGCGGGCGAGGAATGCGCGGCCGATCCCGCGCAGCAGCACGAACGGCAGCGTGCCCGCGTCCATCTTTTTGTCGTGGAGCATGTGCACGGTGAGCGCGGTGCCGGTAGTCTGCAGCCCGAGCCCGGACAGCGAGACGGGTAGCCCCGCCGCTGCGACATGCGCGGCGATCGTTTCAGCCTCGGCGACGGGCATAAGCCCGCACCGCGCCGAGTACCGCGCTGCCAGGACCATCCCCAGCGCCACCGCCTCGCCGTGCAGCAGTCGCTCGCCGAACCCGGTCTCGGCTTCGAGCGCGTGGCCGAACGTGTGGCCCAGATTGAGCAGTGCGCGCGCGCCGGTGGTCTCGCGCTCGTCTGCGGCGACGATCCGCGCCTTGGCGGCGACGCTGTGGGCGATGGCGTAGGCCCGCGCCTCGGCATCACCGCCGAGCAGGGCCGCGGCGTTGGCGGCGCACCACGCGAAAAATGCGGGATCGTCGATCAGTCCGTATTTGACGACCTCGGCGTATCCCGCGCGCAGTTCGCGCAAGGGCAGCGTATCGAGCGCGTCCGGATCGGCGAGCACCAGCGCTGGCTGGTGAAAGGCGCCGATCAGGTTCTTGCCCGCCGGGGTATTGATCGCGGTCTTGCCGCCGACACTGGAATCGACCTGCGCGAGCAGCGTCGTGGGGAGTTGGATAAAGCCGCAGCCGCGCTTGAGGATCGCCGCGGCAAACCCGGTCAGGTCGCCGATGACGCCCCCGCCGAGCGCCAGGATATGATCGCCGCGTTCGACGTCCTGGGCCAGGAGCCAGTCAGTGGTCGCGGCGATTTGCGCCCAGCTTTTGCTTGCCTCGCCCGGGGCAAGGACGTGCCAGCGCGGCTCATGCCCGGCGGCGCGCAGAGAGGCTTCGACCGCGCTGCCCCACGCCGCGCAGACGTTGCTGTCGGTGACGATCGGGACTCGCGGCTTTCGCAGCAACGGACCGCATTCTTCCGCAACACGGGCGAGTAATCCGCGCTCGACACGAACCTCGTAGCCGCGTCCGGCAAGATCGACGGGAATTATAGCCATGCGTCGATCCCAGCGAGAATGCTCAGCGCGGTCTGCTGGTGCGAGCCCGCCGAACTCTCGACGCGGATCGGCGCCTGCGAATACGCGCCCTCACGCTCGGCGCGCAGCGTGGCAAGGACCTGGACCGGGTCCTTGTCCTTGAGCAGGGGCCGGTTGGAGCGCCGCGACACGCGCGCGACCAGGGTGTCGAGATCGCTGTCGAGCCAAACCGCGATCGCGTGTTCGAGGATCAAGGTGCGGGTCTCGTCGTTGCAGAACGCGCCCCCGCCGGTGGCGATGACGATCCGCGCGGCATGTTCCCGGCCGAGCAGACGGGCGATCACCCGGCGTTCTCCGTCACGGAAATAGGGCTCGCCATAGCTTTCGAAGATTTCGGGGATCCCCATTTGCGCGGCGCTTTCGATTTCCTCGTCGACGTCGGCGAAATCGGCGTGGAGGAGCGTCGCCAGCCGCCGGCCGACCGTCGATTTTCCGACCCCCATCATCCCGACGAGGACGATCGGACGATCGATCCGCTGGGCCAGCGTGGCGATCCCGGCCGCATCGTAAGGATGGCCCGTTCGCCTGGGCTCAGACGATCCCGCAAAGGTTTGACCGACTACCATTGCGAGCCAGCCTATAGATGCGCTAGGCGACGGCGCAAGCGCGGCGCCCCCGGTCCTACCTTCGGCCGGGTCGGTGCGCGCGGGAAAGGTCGCGGCAGGTGACGGGAGCACTGGTGCAGGTTCGCAAATCGACAATCGTCGCCATCGGCGCGGCGCTGTTTCTCGCGGTCTGCGCCTACGCCTGGATCGGCGGAGGGCGCGAGACGGTCCACCCGATCGTGAGCGAGGCGGCTGCCCCGTTGATCGGCCGATGAAGTACGCCGCGGTATTGCTGGGCACCACGTTGGCGCTGACGTCGGTGTGGGCGATGGCTCAGCAGGCGCCGGAATCGATCCTCCCTCCCGGCTTCGACAAGCCTGCCGCCCCGCCGCGCGACAAGCCCGCCCGGCCCGCGCGACCTGCTGCGCCCGATCGCCAGAACGACCGCCAGAACGATCGCCAGCCGGATCGCACGCCCGATAGGCCAGATGCGCCCCCCGCGTCGTCGCTGCCGTCCCCTTCCGGGTCGACCGCGACTTCGGTCCCGGTTATCCAGCCGCTGCCAGGAGCGCCTGCTGCCGCGCCGACTCTGCCGCGGGTGGCGGTCCCGAGCGATCTCCCCTCGCTCGCCGATCTCGAGAACCTGCCGCCCGATCAGCTCGACGAACTGCTCGGGCTCAAACCGAAATTCGATATCCCGGCAGCCGCGCGCCGCTCGCTCGAGCAAGTGGGCGTGATCGGCACCGATGATGGCGGCTTCGCACCGCATTCGCTCGCCGCGCAGCCCGCCGCGCTGGTCCGCGCGGTGATTGCCGGAACCAAGGGCCCGGTGGTATCCCGGTGGGGTCATATTCTCCTCCGCCGCGCCTTGGCCAGCCGGCTCGACGCGCCCCAGGGGATGGACGGCGCCGAATTCGCTGCGCTGCGGACCGGCTTGCTCGTCCGCCTGGGCGAGGGCCGCACCGCGCGGGCGCTGGCGCAGGATGTCGACGGCGCGAACTATTCGCCCGAGCTGACCCAGGCGGCGCTCGACGCTTATGTCGCCTCCGCCGATCCAGTGGGCATGTGCCCGGTGGCGGCATTGCAGGGCGGCGCGCGCAAGGACGGCCAGTGGCAGGTCATCCGCGCGATCTGCGCGGCATTCTCGGGCGAAAGCAGCAGCGCGATGTCGCAGCTCGACCGGGCGACCTATCGCGGGGCGATGCCGCGGATCGACATGCTGCTTGCGCAGAAATTCGCGGGCGCGGGCGGCAATGCGCGTCGCGCCGTGACGATCGAGTGGGACGGGGTCAAGACGATGACTCCGTGGCGCTATGCCTTGAGCATCGCCACCGGGTTGACTCCGCCCGCCACCGCGATGGCCGGTGCATCGCCGATGTACGACTACACCGCCGCGACCGCGCCGATGCTGGGACTGATGGCGCGCGCCGCAGCGGCCGATCGCGCGGCGGCAGCGGGCGTCGTTTCCAGCGCGGCGATGGTCGATCTTTATAGCCAGATATTCGCCGCCGACGACGTTGACGCGGCATGGTCGGCCCGCTCGGCAAAGCTGCGCGATGCCTATGTCGCCAGCGACCCGGCGGCGCGGATGACTGCGATGAAGGCGCTGTGGGACGATACCGGCTCGCCCGATGCGCGCTATTCGCGGCAAATCCTGACGGCTTACGCCGCCGCCCGGCTGCCCGTGGACAAAAGCTTCGCCGGCGATGCCGGGGGCCTGGTCGCGGCGATGCTTGGCGCGGGGCTCGATCGCAACGCGCTGGCGTGGGCGGGAACGGTGCCGCAGGGCAGCATGGCCTGGGCGCAACTGGCACTGGCCGCGCCGACGCGTAGCAATCCAGTGACCAGCTCGGCCATCGGTGATTTCGTCTCCGGCGATCAAACCCCGCAGGCGCGCAAATCCCGGTTTCTGGTAGCGGGCCTGGCGGGTCTTGGCCGGATCGATGAGAGCACCATCCGCAGTCAATCGTCCAAGCTGTCGATCGACCTTGGGCGCCAGACGCACTGGACCCGGCTGATCGATCGCGCGGCGACGGTGAACAATCCCGCGCTGGTTGCGCTGCTCGCCGGAGTGGGCATGCAGGGCAACGGGTGGGACAAGATGACCAGCGTCAACTTGTTCCACATCGTCGGTGCGCTCGAACGCGTCGGGCTGGGTGCGGAAGCCCGGATGATCGCCGCCGAAGCGGTCGCCCGGGGCTGAACGGAAAGCCCGCGCGATCGCCGCCGCAATCGACGCTTTCCTCGCGATGCTCGCCGCCGAGCGCGGAGCGGCGACGAACACGCTCCTCGCCTACCGCCGCGATCTCGAGGCCGCAGAAGGCCTCACCGGGGACCTGGTCACAGCCGACCGTGCGGGACTGGCTGCGCTCGGCGCCGCGTGGAGCGCGCTCGCCCCGTCCAGCGTGGCGCGCAAAAGTTCTGCGCTGCGGCAGTTCTTCGCCTTCGCGCGCGACGAGAACTGGCGCAGCGACGATCCTTCGTCGGACCTGCCCCGGCCGCGTGCCCGCCGGCCCTTGCCGCGCCTGCTGAGCCATGCCGAGATTGCGCTGCTGTTCACGCAGGCAGAGGACGAGGCCGCGGGCGATCGCCCCGACGCGGTGCGGATGCTGACCCTGCTCGAGCTGCTTTATGGCTCGGGACTGCGCGCCACCGAACTGGTTTCACTGGCCCGCAGCGCCGTGCCGCGCGATGCACCGTTCCTGACGATCACCGGCAAGGGCGGCCAGCAGCGTCTGGTACCGGTGAGCACGCGGTCACGCCAGGCGCTCTCGCGCTGGCTGCCGTTGCTGGCGCGACCGGGCAAGGCGCTGTTCCCCTCGCGCGATCCCGACCGGTCGCTCAGCCGGGTGCGCTTGTTCCAGCTGCTTCGCGGGCTGGCGGGAAGGGCGGGGATCGCGCCCGAAAAGGTCAGCCCGCATGTCCTTCGCCACGCCTTTGCGACCCATCTGCTCGAGGGCGGGGCCGACCTGCGCGTGCTCCAGACGCTGCTCGGCCACGCCGATATCGCGACGACCCAGATCTACACCCATGTCGACAGCGCCCGGCTGGTGGCGCTGGTCAACGCGCGGCATCCCCTGGCGAGCGGGGTCCACAAGGCGCGGGCACTTGCCGAGCCGGACCAAGCCGACTAGCCCCGCGCGATGATTTCGTACCTTGAATTCGAGAAGCCCGTTGCCGCGCTAGAAGCCCGCATCGCCGAATTGCGCGCCGCGGCCGGCGGCGAAGTCGACATTTCCAGCGAACTGCGCCGGCTGGAAGCCAAGAGCGCCGATCTGCTCAAGGCGACGTATGCGGCGCTCACCCCGTGGCAGAAGACCCAGGTCGCACGCCACCCGATGCGGCCGCATTTCCGCGACTACATCGGTGCGGTGTTCAGTGATTTCGTGCCGCTCGGCGGCGACCGTGTTTATGGCGAGGATGCCGCGATCGTCGGCGGGCTCGCCCGGCTGGGCGAGCGCCGGGTCGTCGTCATCGGCCACGAGAAGGGCCATGATACCGCCAGCCGCATTCGCCACAACTTCGGCATGGGCAAGCCCGAGGGCTACCGCAAGGCGATCCGCCTGATGGAACTTGCCGGCCGGTTCAAGCTGCCCGTCGTGACGCTGGTCGATACATCGGGCGCGTTCCCGGGGATCGAGGCCGAGGAGCGCGGCCAGGCGGAAGCCATTGCGCGTTCGACCGAAGCATGCCTCAAGCTGCCCGTTCCGATGGTAGCGGCGATCGTCGGCGAGGGCGGTTCGGGCGGCGCGGTAGCACTGGCCAGCGCCGAGCGTGTGCTGATGCTCGAACACGCGGTCTATTCGGTCATTTCGCCCGAAGCCGGCGCCTCGATCCTTTGGCGCACGTCGGACAAGGCGCAGGAAATGGCCGAAGCGATGAAGACCACGGCGCAGGACCTGTTCGCGCTCAAGGTCATCGACCGTATCGTCAAGGAACCGGCCGGGGGCGCCCACCGCGATCCGGCCGCGGCAATGCAGTCCCTGGGTGCGGCCCTGGCCGAAGAGCTCGATGCCTTGAGCGGGCTGAGCGCCGAAAAGTTGCGCCGAATGCGCGAGGAACGCTTTCTGCGCATCGGCAGCGAATAGCGCCCGGCGCTCCACCCAAGCAATCAGCCGGCGCGGTGCGCGGGAACCATCCCGGGCGCCGAATGGTTCCGGCTGTTATCGAACATTCACCGCGCGGATAAACCGCGGGCAGCAAGGAAACTGAAAGATGATCGCCTCGCAGTCTTATGCCCGGACCAGATTTGCTGTGGTCGCCAGTGCCTTGGCGCTGGCTGCGGCGTGTTCGTCGGCACCCCTTGGCGCGCAGAGCGTGCAAGCGATCAGCGCCAGCGACAAGCAGCAGGGTGCACAGGCAAATCCTCAGCTCGTCGCCGAATTCGGCGGCGCAGTCAGCGGTCCGCAGGCGGCGTATGTCGAAACGATCGGAAAGAATGTCGCAGTCCGCTCGGGGCTCAGCGGCGCGCGCGACGATTTCAATGTGACGCTACTGAATTCGTCGATCAACAACGCCTTCGCGGTGCCGGGCGGGTATATCTATGTCACCCGGCAGCTTGTGGCGCTAATGAACAACGAAGCCGAACTGGCGGGGGTCCTGGGCCACGAAGTCGGCCACGTTGCGGCACGCCATTCGGCGAAGCGCCAGAGCCGGCAGACGCGCAATTCGATCCTCGGCGTACTCGGCCAGGTGCTCGCGGGGGCGGTGCTGGGCAACGGGCAGCTCGGCCAGATCGGCCAGCAGGTGGTGTCGCAAGGCACCCAGCTCGCCACGCTGAGCTTCTCCCGCGCGCAGGAGACCGAAGCCGATAACCTGGGCATATCGTACTTGAAGTCGGCCGGTTACGATCCGCGCGCGATGTCGACCGTGCTGCAAAGCCTAGCCAACCAAAACACGCTCGATTCGCAGTTGCTGGGGCAGAGTGCATCGCAGGTTCCGGCGTGGGCCAGTACCCACCCCGATCCAGCATCGCGCGTGCGTGCCGCGCTCGCCCAGGCCGGGCCCCGCGCGACCGGGATCACCAACCGCGATACGTTTCTCTCTCGCATCGATGGGCTGACTTACGGCGACGATCCCAGGCAAGGCATCGCCGAGGGTCGGACCTTCGTCCATCCCGAGTTCCGGTTCAAATTCACCGCGCCGAACGGGTTCTACCTGATGAACGGTTCGAATGCGGTTTCGATCACCGGCCAATCGGGCAAGGGCCAGCTCACCACGGCGGCCTACAACGGCGATCTCGATGGCTATGTGCGGACAGCATTCGCCGCGCTTGGCGATCAAAGCCAGGGACAAGCGGCGATCGCGCCGTCGTCGATCGAACACACTACGGTCAACGGGTTGCCCGCGGCTTACGGATCGGCACGGGTCAACAGCGGAAATGGCCAGGTCGATGTCGTGGTATTCGCTTACCAGTTCTCGCCGAGCCAGGCGTTCCACTTCGTCACGATCAGCCAGGCTGGCAACTCGACGACCTTCAACCCGATGTTCGCATCGATGCAGCGGATTTCAGCGAGCGAGGCGGCGGCGGTGCGCCCGCGGCGCCTGGCTGTGGTGTCTGTCAGATCGTCCGACACCTTGTCGTCGCTGAGTTCGCGGATGGCCTACAGCGACGCGAAGATGGAACGCTTCCTGGTGCTTAACGGATTGACCGCGAGCAGCCGGCTGGTTCCTGGCCAGCGCGTCAAGATCGTTACGTATTGAGTGCTGACGCACCCAAGTTGCTCTAGCTATCGCGCAACGAAAAAGGGCGGCAGGTTGCCCTGCCGCCCTTTCCTCGTAGTGAACGATCGGTATCAGTTGGCCATCTTGGTCGATGTGGTGTTCAACGTGGTGGCAAGCTGGGTGCCCAGACCCTGCATCGCGGTGATCGCAGCGACGGCGATCAGAGCGGCGATAAGGCCGTATTCGATCGCAGTGGCACCAGCGTTCTCGCGGATCAGCTGCTTGATGAACTTCATGGTCATTCCCCCGCTTGGATAAGCAATACCCGGCTCAACCAACAAGTTCCCGGATCGAGCAACTCATTGGCTAGAGGCAAAGTGTTTAAGAATGCTTAATTTGCTTACGATGGCATCACGGCGGTTATCTTGCCGGTAAAGCCGCCCCACACTCCATTGCTTTGGCTGCTGAGGTTGGTGAGGCCGACCAGCATGGCAATCACGATCAACGCGAGGATCAATCCGTACTCGACGGCAGACGTGCCGCGGGTGTCTTGTCCCAGTTTTGTCAGGAAAGGCGTTTTGGGCATACGATCACCGCAAATGAATTTCGGTCCAGCGCGGTTTGGAGGCAGAGCCCTAATATTTGGTTTACGCGCGAGGTCGATTTGAAAAAAATTCCGACAGTCGTCTGGGTTGCCGCCGCCGCACTGATCGCGCCAGACGCGGCAGCAGTGCTCGTGCAGCAACGCCGAGCCGGCGCCCGACATGGCGGGTTGTGGGAGTTTCCCGGGGGCAAGATCGAGCGCAATGAAACTCCGGAAGCTGCGCTGTGCCGCGAACTGCACGAAGAGCTGGGGATAGACATCGCGCCGCGCGATCTTCGTCCGTTCAGCTTTTCGACGAGCGCAGCCGATGGCCCGGATCACCCTTCGGCGGCCCACGCGATGCTGCTCTATACCTGTCGGCGCTGGTCGGGCACTCCGCGCTGTCTCGACGCTGCGGCACTGGCCTGGGTTCCTCCGGCCGAGCTGGCGGCGCTCGCAATGCCGCCGCTCGACGTGCCGCTGGCGCGGGCGCTTGGCGCGGCGATCGAGCGCGACGCAGGTGTACCCATTTAGCCATTGCCTTGCGCGCGGGGTGTACCTATGTGCCCCTTTCCCCGCGCCCGTAGCTCAGCTGGATAGAGCATCAGACTACGAATCTGAGGGTCGGACGTTCGAATCGTTCCGGGCGCACCACTTTCCCCAACACCGCCAGTTCTCCGTCAACGTGCGGCGCCGCGAGCGCTTCGCGCCCGCATAAGCCGCGGCATATGCCGCCAGCGACAAACCGAGCGCGCAAGGTGACGAAGCCGATGATTGCCGATAAGGACCGCGCCTGGGGCGGAGGGAGCTTGCCGTTTTGAATGAATCTTCGGCGACCGGGGCGCTGGCCGGCGCTTCCGCCGCGCCTGCGGAAGAGGATCCGAGCGATTCGGTCTGGCGCTTTGCTCGCGCCACGCGCGCGCATGTGATCATCGATGCCGGCCCCTACTTCGCGGTCATGCAGGAAGCGATGCTCGCCACTCGCCAGCGCCTGATGCTGATCGGCTGGGACTTCGACACGCGAATGAAGCTGGGGCAGGGCCGGCGCTGGTGGAACTTGCCGCGCCGCGCGGTGTTTCCGGCGCGGCTGGGGGCTTTCGTGATCTGGCTCGCGAACCGCACCGAGGGGCTCGAGGTCCGGGTTCTCAAGTGGAACTTCGGCGCGCTGAAGTTCGTGTTTCGCGGTTCGATGATCCTCGACCTGGCGCGCTGGTGGCGGCATCCGTCGATCGATTTCAAGTTCGATTCGGCGCACCCGCTGGGGTGCAGTCATCACCAGAAGATCGTCGTAATCGATGATCGGGTTGCGGTGTGCGGCGGGATCGACATGACCTCGGCCCGGTGGGACACGCCACAGCACCTCGATCACGATCCGCGCCGCCGCCAGATCAACGGCAAGCCTTATGGCCCCTGGCACGACGCGACCATGCTGATCGAGGGCGATGCCGCCGCCGCGCTTGGCGCGCTGGGCCGCGAGCGCTGGGTCCAGGCCGGCGGCGCGCCGATGGAGCCGTGCGCCCCGCAGGAAGAAACCGCGTGGCCCAAGTCGCTCGAGGCCGAGTTCCGCGATGTCGAGGTCGGGATCGCGCGCACCCGTTCGGCGTGGAAGGGCATTACCGAGGTCCGCGAGATCGAGGCGCTGTTCGTCGAACATATCTTGCGCGCCAAGACGCTTATCTATGCCGAGAGCCAGTATTTCGCCTCGCGCAAGGTGGCCGAGGCGATTGCCGAGCGGCTCGAACAGCCAAACCCGCCCGAGATCGTCATCATCAACCCGCTCAGTGCGGAAGGCTGGCTCGAGCAGACCGCGATGGACGGCGCCCGCGTCCAGTTGCTCCACGCAATCGGAGCGCACGACCCGGCCAACAAGTTCCGCATCTTCATCCCCTTCACCACCGGGGGAGAGGCGATCTATGTCCATTCCAAGCTGATGATCATCGACGACGAAGTGCTGCGGATCGGATCGGCCAACCTCAACAATCGTTCGATGGGGCTCGACAGCGAAGCCGACGTGTTCATCGATGCCGCGCGCCCGGGCAATGGCCATGCGCGCGGTGCGATCATGGCGCTGCGCCATACTTTGCTGGCCGAACATTGCGGCGTTCCTGCCGAAGCCGTGCCGCGGCTGATCGCGGCTGCGGGGTCGATGGCGGCGATGATCGAGGGGATCGATCCTGCGTGCCAGCGGCTCAAGCCTTTTCACTTGCGTGCGCTGACCGATACCGAGAAGACCGTCGCCGACAACGCGCTGCTCGATCCCGAGCGGCCTGAAGAACTGTTCGAACCGATCGGCTTGCGCCGCGGGCTATTCCGCCGTGGCGGCATCCTGCGGCGCCCGAAATAACCCGAAAACGTGGGAGAGAATTTGCGATGAGCAGTCTGGTCGGACCCGACGAGGATGTATCCGCGGGAAAGCCTGCGGTCCCCGCCGAAGTGCAGGACGCGATCCGCACCTTGATCCGCTGGGCGGGTGACGATCCAGAACGTGAGGGGTTGCTCGATACCCCCAAGCGCGTGGCGCGGGCGTGGAAGGAATATTGCCTGGGCTATGCCGAGGAACCCGCTCAGCATCTGGCGCGCCAGTTCGAGGAAGTGGGCGGGTACAACGAGCTCGTCCTGCTCAAGGATATTCCGTTCCAGTCGCACTGCGAACACCACATGGCGCCGATCATCGGCAAGGCCGCGATCGCCTATATGCCGCGTGACAGCGTGGTTGGCATTTCCAAGCTGGCGCGCGTGCTCCACGCTTATGCCCGCCGCCTGCAGATCCAGGAGCGCCTGACCGCAGAGGTCGCCAAATGCATCTGGGACAACCTCAAGCCCCACGGCGTCGCGGTGGTGATCGAGGCGAGCCACGCCTGCATGACCGCGCGCGGGGTCCGGACCCCCGGCGTGGGCATGGTCACCAGCCGGTTGCTCGGCTGCTTCCTGGATGATTCGCGCAGCCGCAAGGAAGTGCTGAGCCTGATGGGGTATTAGCGCGCCGAAAACCTGCTAGCATCGTTGCCGGGGACAGGGGACTATTGCGATGTACGGCGACACCGAAGGGTTCGAGGGGCGGCTGCGTTCGGGCAAGGGGCTGCTTGCGGTCGCGGCCATCCTCCTCGTTGTTGGCTTGTTCATGGCCGCCAGAATCCAGACCGCGGGCGGGATCACCGTCAGCGACGTGCGCTTCCGTGCGCCCGACGGCACGCAGCTGAGCGCGCTGGTCTACCGCCCGACGAATGCGACGCCGCAGACCCCCGCGCCGGGGATCCTCGCGGTCCACGGCTATATCAACACCCGTGAGACCCAAAGCGCGTTTGCGATCGAATTCGCGCGGCGCGGCTATGTCGTCGTCGCGCTCGACCAGCGCGGACATGGGTATAGCGGCGGCGCAGCGACCGCCAAGGGCTTCGGCGGGCCCGAGGGACTGGCCTATCTCCGCAGCCTGCCGTTTGTCGACAAGGACCAGATCGGGCTCGAAGGACACTCGATGGGCGGGTGGACGATCCTCGCCGCCGCTGCCGCGATGCCGGAAGATTACCGGGCGATGGTGCTGGAAGGGTCATCGACCGGGGCGCCGTTCGCCAAGGAAGGCACGCCGACCTGGCCGCGCAATCTCGCGCTGGTCTACAGCCGGTTCGACGAGTTCGCGCCGCTGATGTGGGGCGTCGCTTCGGCGCCCGAGGTGGGCAAAAGCGCAAAGCTGATGACGCTGTTCGGCACCGCCGCCCCCGTCGCGGCGGACCGTGATTATGGCGATATAGCCGTGGGCGCCGGGCGGATCCTGCGCACCCCCGCCGCGACGCATCCGGGCGATCATATCTCGACCGTCGCGGTAGGCGACGCCGCCGACTGGTTTGCGCGCACGCTCAAGGGCGGCACCCCTCGCGCGGCGGGCGACCAGATCTGGTGGATCAAGGAGGCGGGCACCGGTCTCGCGTTGCTGGGCGTCGCGGTGCTCAGCTTCGCGCTGGTCGAGCTGCTGCTCGGCGCGGCATATTTCGCGCCGCTCCGCCGCCCGGCCGCGCCGGCTTACGATCCGCGGCGCTGGCGGCGGGCCTTCGTGCTCGCCGCGTTCGTCCCGGCAATCACGTTCTACATGGCGCTGATGGTGCTGCCCCCCCCGATCCCGCCGTTTGCACTGATGCCGCAAGCGGTGACCAACTGGCTGCTGGTGTGGGCGCTGGTCAACGTCGCGCTGGCGCTGGGGATCGCCCGGCTGCTGAAGCGCGCCGAGCCGGTGCGTCCGCCGCTCCAGTGGCCGCGTGCGGCGCTGCTCGCGCTGATCGTCGTCGGGACGATGTACCTGGCCGTCGCCGCCGCCGCGCTCATCCCGGCGGACATGCGCTTCTGGGTGATCGCGCTGCGACCGCTGGACGGCGGCCAGTTCCCTGCGTTCCTCGCCTACCTCGCGCCGTTCACGCTGTTCATCGCGGTGACGTTCCGCGGGCTGCAAGCGATCTACGCGCGCGCAAGTACCGCGCGGGGGCAGGCACTGCTCGCCGGCGCGGCGCTTTCGGCCGGGTTCTTTATCCTCACCGGCGCGCAGTATCTGTTCCTGTTCGCCACCGGCCGGCTGCCGGTAGCGGCCGAAGCGCTCAACGCGATCGTTGCGATCCAGTTCGTGCCGCTGTTGTTCGGGCTTGGCATGTTCGCGGTGTTCTGCGAGCGGCGCACGGGCTCGTGGCTTCCCGGCGCACTGATCGCGGGGCCGTTCGTGACCTGGTACATGGTCGCGGGCACGGCGACCCACGTCGCGATCTAGCTGGCGGGCTTGCCGGCGGCGGGATCGACGAAGCGGCGATCGGTGTGGAACCAGACGCTGGCGGCCTTGGCCAGCGCCACGAATTTCTCGCCGCGCGGGGTCAGGCGGATTGCTCCGCCCGGCGCGACCGCGATGTTGCCCGACAGCGACTGTTCGTGAACCCGGCGCGGGATTTGCTCCATGCGCCCGAGATATTCGTCGGCAAACCGCTGCTGGAGTTGCGCCGCGTCGAGCGGCTGTTCGGCAGCGATGCGCGAAAGCAGGAAGACGCTGATCGATCGGTCGATGGTGACCGGGAACAGCACCAGGAAGCTGACGTTGAGCGCCAGACCGGTCAGCACGATGCCAACCGCCGTAGCGGTATCGACCCCGAGCCGCACATGGAACAGAGCCAGCAGCGCGCCGAGCACCGCGGCGGTCAGCACCGCCAGCACGATCCCGCGGTAGAACAGGATCTCCCCCCCGATCGGCAGTGCGAACATCGCCACGTAAATCGCCAGCCCGGCGATCCCGCCAAGTCCGTAAGTGCCGAGAATGCGCAGGATACCGATCATGGGGCAATCTTTCGGGTGATGCAGACCTGCGGTCCACGGTAGAGGCATAGGCCCGGATCGAGCGACGACCACAGCGGATCGCGGTCGGTCACGACGAGATGGACGTTGCCGGAATCGGCCAGCGGGCGGGTGCCCGCGAAGATCTGGCCGAAGAAGAAGGCGCGGCCGCGGACTTGTTGCTTGGTCGCGCCGAACAGCCCGGCCTCGTAATCGGCGACCATCACCGGGTTGCGGCCATAGAGCCCGAAGTCGAGCGCGCGCGGGGCGCTGGCCGGGTTGTGCTGGGTCAGTTCACGCTCTGCCAGGTGGCCGTTGGCCCAGACATACGCCTCGCGCAGGGCAAGGTCGGTCGCCGGATCGGCGTTGATGTACGCCAGCGAGGGATGGGGCAGGCGGTCCGGCGGCATCCTTGCGAGCACGACTGCGACCACCGTTGTCGCCAGGCCGAGAATCAGGGCGGTGGCAGCGATGATCCGCGCGGCGCCACCGCGAACCGGAACGCGCAGGACGGTGATCGTCCAGACCATCGCCGGGAATGCGGCAAACCAGGCGACCCGCCAGCCGAAGTCGTTGTTGATGATCGTCGACCGAACGAACAAGTTGAGCAGGATTCCCGCGACGGCCGCAGCGACGAACACGCGGCCGAGCCGGCCCCCAGTGCTGCGCGGCGCGCCGCTGCGCCAGAATGCCCAGGTGCCGAGCGCGAGCGCGCCGAATTCAAGAAACAACACGGGCAACGCCAGTTCCAGCGCGATCCGCGGATTGACAGGAGTGCCGACCAGATCGCCGATCCGCCCCGGTTCCCGGATCCACCAGCCCATTGGTGCGCCGGTCGCGGCGCGTCCGGTCGAAAGGTCGCTGATTTGTGGCAGCGAGACGATCAGCGCGACGATCCCCGCAACCGCGGTCGCAGTGATCCACTTCAGCCGGTCGCCGGGTGCCAGGAAGCAGACTGCCAGCGCCATCACCGCCGCCGCACCGATCGCAACCCAGACCGATAGGCCGAACGCGCTGGCCATCGCCAGCCCGGCGGCGCCCGCCAGCACCGCCCCGGTCTTGCGATCCGCAGCGATTGCCAGGGTCAGGAAATACAATGCGACGAATGCCGCGATCACCCCGGCCAAATGATGCGGAACCCACGCCGCGCTGGTCGCGAAAAAACTGATCTCGTCGTCCCACCATTCGGGGCTGCGTTCGAAGATGCCGACGAATTTCCATCGCAACGCCATGCCGATAAGGTCGAACCCGCCGATCGCACACGCAGTGATGGTCAGCGCGGTCAGCCGCCGCTCGGCACCGGTCCAGTCGCCGAACGCGGCGACAATGGCGCGCAGGAACGTGGCAAAGGCGATCCCGCAGGCGAACGCCGCGCCGCAAAACGCCATGCGCGCATCGACGAGCGAGCCGCCGAGCCGGTCGACGATGGCCGCGCCGTCATAGAAGTAATGATAATACCCGGCGGCCTCGGGCCGGGCATAGAACGGATCGGCTACGGGCAGGCCGCCGATACCGATTTCACGAACCACCGCAGCGTGCTTGACCATGTCGAGCGCGGTTATCGACTGGTAAAGCCGCCCGCCGACGTCGAAATCGAGGTACATCGCCGCCAGGTAAACCCACCACAGCGCGATCCCGGCGAGCGCCAGGCGGCTAGCGCGCGGGAAGAACGGGCGCGCCCAGATCGCCGCCGCGGCCAGCAATGCCAGCTGCACGCCCACCGCCAGCGTCAGCGAGCCGAAGCGGATCGTCAGTGCATCGAGCAGCGGGAAGAACGCGGTGGCGAGTGCCGGGGCGAATGCCCGCCAGTCGGGCTCGGGAGCAAGCCGCGCAAAACCTTTGGCGAGCAGCGCCGCAGGTCCCAGCAGCACCGCCACCGCGATTGCGGTCGCCAACGCGTAGCCCACCAGATCGGCGGCGAAAAAGTGGAGGTCGCCGGTCATTTCAGCGCCGTCAGGCCGGCGACGCAGGGATTGGCGGGCAGCGGCTTCACCGGGCGCCCGGACCCCAGCAGACCGATGACATAGCGCTGGCCGTTGTAGCCCTGCATCGTCCCGGTAAGCGGCCTGAACACGCTCAGCGGCACACCGCGGGGGACCTTCTCGAGGATCAGGAAGCTTTCGCCGTAGCGCTCGGCCCACTGCGGCAGCGCCGCGCGGAGCACCCTGGGCTTGATCGTATCGTGCGTTTCGTTCCAGCGCACAAAGGTGGCGTCGCATCCGCGCGATGGGACGCGGAAGCCGCGGTGGATCAGCGCGGCCAGCGGCGGAACGCGCGTTGCGGGGAACACCAGCCACGGATGGCGCCCGTCGCTGAGCCGCTGCATCGCGGCGACCACGCGGGGCGAAGCATCGAACGGCCGGGCCAGCGCGACCCCGGCGGTAACGATCCCGCACACCGCGCCCAGCGCGAGCCAGCCGCGCCAGCGTTTGCCCTCGCGCTCCGCATCGGGCGCGCGCAGCCACGTCAGCACGACGACAAGCCAGGCGACGACGGTCAGATGGCGGAAATGCAGCGGATAGATCGCGACACTCATCGCAAAGCACAGCGCGATCAGCGCGAAGATCGCCGCCTTGTGCGCGGGTTGGGCAGCGTAGCGTTGCCACATCCACAGCAGGAACACCCCGCCGGACAGCCCGCCGAGGCCGAATGGCAAGTAGCCGTCCCAGGCGATTGCCCCGTCATAGGTCTGGAAAGGAACGATCAGGCTGCCCAGTCGCTGAACGAAATCGGTGACTTCGGAAAGCACTCCCATTGATTTTTCGGCGGGCACCACGTCGCCCGCGGGGTGGACAGCCCACGCCGCAAACGCCGCCGCGGCCAGGACCAGCGCCAGTCCCGGGGCCCACAGTCGCCGCTCACGCCAGCGCAGGCCGATCAGGATCACCGCGACGACTCCGAACAGGAATTCGCTGAGCGGCAGCAGCGCGAGCGCCAGCCATACCCAGCGCGATCGCCACAGCGCGGCCACCGCGATCATCACCAGCGCGCCGAGCGCGAGCCCGCGGGAGATCGTGCCGAACTCGAAGAGCGCAATTTCGCCAACCCCGAGCATGAGCCGCTCGGCGCGTGAGAACGGGGCAACGAACTGGATCATCGCCTGAGTCGCCGCGGCCACGATCAGTCCGGCGGCGGGCAGCACCATGGCGAACGGGACGATTCTGGCGAGCACCGCCAGCAGGGCATACCACAGCGGCGGATGCCCTTCGTAGCGCAAGGTCTCGAACAACGCGGTGAGCGACGGCGTCTGCTCGACGATCAGCAGCGCTTGCCATTCATCGAGCCAGGGGATGTGGCGGACGATCAAAAGCGCCTGGAGCGCGAAGACCAGAGTGACACAGGCCAGCCACAAGCCGGTGTTATCGAATGCGGAACCTGCGGCGCGCGACGATGGATCCCGATCGCGCGCGGCGTCCTGCACCGAGTTTCCGGAGGAATGCGGCATTTCCTGGCTGTCGATGCGCAAACCTGGTCCCCCCGGGCCAAAAGACATCTCGTGCTAGACGCTTATGGTTAACGCTGCGTAACCATCGCTACCACGGGCGCCAGCCCGGCGCAGCATCCGGGAATCTAGGGCTTTAGAGGCAGGCTTCGAGATACGCCTGGTCGAACCCGAACTGGCGCGCTTTTTCCAGGGTGTAGGGACGCAGGCCCGATGGGCGGAATTCGCCGATGATCTTGCCGTCTTCGCTCTCGTCGAGATACTCGAACTTGAACAGTTCCTGGGTGACGATCACGTCGCCTTCCATGCCGATGACCTCGGTGATCCCGGTGGTCCGGCGCGAGCCATCGCGCAGGCGCTTGACCTGGACGATGAGGTCGACCGATTCGGCGATCTGGCGACTGATGGCCTCCTTGGGGATCTTGATGTCGCCCATCAGGATCATGTTCTCCATGCGTCCCAGGCACTCGCGCGCCGAGTTGGCGTGGAGCGTGCACATCGAGCCGTCGTGGCCGGTGTTCATAGCGGCGAGCAGGTCGAAGCATTCGGCGCCGCGGATTTCGCCCAGGATGATCCGGTCGGGCCGCATCCGCAGAGCGTTCTTGACCAGATCGCCGATGGTGATCGCGCCCTGGCCTTCAAGGTTGGGCGGGCGCGTTTCCAGCGGCAACCAGTGCGGCTGCTGCAGGCGTAGCTCGGCCGCGTCCTCGATCGTCAGCACGCGCTCGCCCGGATCGATCATCTTCGACAGAGCGTTGAGCATGGTCGTCTTGCCCGAACCGGTACCGCCCGAAATGACGATGTTCATCCGGCAGGCGCCGGCGATCTTGAGCGCGGTCGCCATCTTGTCGCTCATCGATCCGAAATCGCGGAGCATGTCGATCGTGATCGGCTTTTCGGAGAATTTACGAATCGAGATCGCGGTCCCGCGCAGGCTTAACGGCGGAACGATGACGTTGACGCGGCTGCCGTCCTTGAGCCGGGCATCGGCCAGCGGCGTGGTCTGATCGACCCGGCGGCCGACCTGGTTGACGATTCGCTGGGCGATCTGGAACAAATGCGATTCGTCGCGGAACTGGATCGGGGCAATCATCAGCTTGCCCTTCTTCTCGATATAGGTCTGGTCGGGCCCATTGACCATGATGTCCGAGATGTCGGGATCGTTGAGCAATTCCTCGAGCGGGCCGAACCCGAGCAGCTCGTCGATCAGCACTTTTTCGAGTGCGAACTGTTCGCGGCGGTTGAGCGTGACCTTGAGCTCGGCCAGCACTTCCATGATGATCGGGCGGAATTCTTCGGACAGCTCGTCCTTGGTCAGCGTCGCCGCGGCTTCGGGATCGACCCGTTCGAGCAGGCGGGGGAGCACTTGCTCCTTGATTTTGTGGACCGACGCTTCGAACCCTTCGGCCTGATAGCCGGGGCCAACCACGCCGTTTGCGCGATCGGCAAGCCGGGTCAGCGCATCGCTCATGTCGGGCGCGACGTAGCTCGATTCGCCCGAGGGCAGCGGCGGGAACTGGTCGCCGCCATTCGCAACGCCGGGCAGCGGAGCAACCGGAGGCTGGGCCGCAGCGGTATCCCCGGCGCCGCCCTTCATGGGGCGCGCTACGCCGAACGAGGGCCGCGCACCCGCGCCGACCCCAGCTACGCCGTTCTTTCGACCGAATGCACTCATGCTGCCAATCCCACTGAAACCCACCGCAAATTCGGCGGCTTTCGTCCTGTCACGGCTGACTAGTAAGGTTGAAACTTTGATAACTTCCTAATGCACCGGAGACCGGAGCGCGTGTGGGTTCGGGCGGATTATCCCTGGATAGCCGCGGCGAACCGCGGATCGGCGCGATCGGAAGAGCGGGGACAGCGCATGCTTGCCGTTGTCTCCGGCACGCTCGGCGCGTAAACTTTTACCGATGCGCTGCAGTGCGCTGGCCCTGGGTCGAAGCGCCTCCTACAGAGCCGGACGATGGGCGGGCAACGGCGGCAAGACGGAGCGGACAACGGGCTGGGGCTCGCGCTCATCGGGTTCATCACGTTCACTTTCGGCGATGCCATGGTGAAGACGATGGTCGCTGGGGTATCGCCGCCAGAGATCGCGGCGATCCGCTTTACCATCGGTGCGCTGGGGCTCGGACTGCTCGTACTGCTGCGCAAGGGCCGGCCTGCGTTCGGTAACCAGCCCTGGCGCTGGCAACTGCTGCGCGGCGGGGGGATCACCGTCGCGACCACGGCGTTTTTCACCGCGATGTCGCTGATGCCGCTGGCGACGGCGACCTCGATCGGTTTCACGAGCCCGATACTCACCTCGCTGCTGGCCGCGGCGCTGCTGGGTGAGAAGATCCGCCGGCCCACGGTGGTGGCGGCGCTTGCGGCGTTTGCGGGCACGCTGATTATATTGCGGCCCAACTTTGCCGCGCTGGGCTGGGCGGCTCTGCTGCCGCTGCTGGCGGCGCTGGGTACCGCCGGGATGATGGTCGGGAACCGGGCGATTTCGGGGCGCACCGATCCGCTTGTCAGTCAGTTCTGGATGGCCGCGATTGCCGCACCGCTGCTGATCTTGGCGGCGCTTGTGGCCCACTGGAGCGGAGCGCCCAAGTTCGCGCTGAGCGTGCCGGCGCCGCATATCTGGCTGCTGTGCAGCGCGGTCGCGGTCACTGCGAGTACCAGCCACTGGCTGATCTACCTCGCCTCGCGCCGATCGGGCGCGGGGACGGTGGCACCGCTGACGTACGTTCAGTTGATCGTCGCGCTGGTCCTGGGCGCGGCGGTGTTCGGCGATCGGCCCGACGCCGTGGCACTGGCCGGCGCCGCGGTGATCATCGCGGCGGGCCTGTATCTGTGGCGCTCGAACATCCGCTACATGGCCGACGAAATGCCCCAGGCCTGACGCGGGCCTTGGTGCGGGCCCTGGCGCACGCCTGACGCAGGGCGCTCAGCCCTCGACGTGTTCGGCCAGCACGGTCAGGCCGCCCGCGCTGACTTCGGCGAACCCGCCCTGGACCATGATTTCCTCGGGCGCAGCGCCCTCGGTCTTCCACACCCGCAGCGGCGCGTCCTTGAGCGCGGCCATCGCCGGCGCATGGCCCTCGAGCACGCCAAACTCGCCCTCGGTGCCGGGCACCTGGACCATCCAGACGTCCTCGCTGCGGACCAGCCGCGCGGGGGTTACGAGTTCGAAGTGCAGGGCCATGATGTCAGGCGTCCTCGGCCAGCTTCTTGCCCTTGGCGACCGCTTCCTCGATCCCGCCGACCATGTAGAAGGCGTTCTCGGGCAGGTGATCGTACTCGCCTTCGACCACCGCCTTGAAGCTGGCGACGGTGTCTTCGACCTGGACGAACTTGCCCGGGATGCCGGTGAAGACTTCGGCGACGTGGAACGGCTGCGACAGGAACTTCTGGATCTTGCGCGCACGGGCGACGGTGAGCTTATCTTCCTCGGACAACTCGTCCATGCCCAGGATCGCGATGATGTCCTGAAGCGACTTGTACTTCTGCAGCGTTTCCTGAACGCGGCGGGCGGTGTCGTAATGCTCCTGGCCGACCACGGCGGGGGTCAGCACGCGGCTGGTCGAATCGAGCGGATCGACCGCGGGGTAGATGCCCAGCTCCGAAATCGCGCGGTTAAGCGTGGTCGTCGCGTCCAAGTGGGCGAACGAGGTTGCCGGGGCCGGATCGGTCAGATCGTCCGCGGGAACGTAGATCGCCTGGACCGACGTGATCGACCCCTTGTTGGTCGAGGTAATGCGTTCCTGCAGCGCGCCCATGTCGGTGGCCAGCGTCGGCTGATAGCCCACCGCCGAAGGAATGCGCCCGAGCAGCGCCGACACTTCGGAGCCCGCCTGGGTGAAACGGAAGATGTTGTCGATGAAGAACAATACGTCCTGGCCTTCCTCGTCGCGGAAATATTCGGCCATCGTCAGTCCCGACAGGGCGACGCGGGCGCGCGCGCCCGGGGGCTCGTTCATCTGCCCGAACACGAGCGCAACCTTCGATCCCTCGGGGGTCGGGTTGCCATCGGCATCCTTGGCGATGACCCCGGCGTCGAGGAACTCGTGGTACAGATCGTTGCCCTCGCGGGTGCGTTCACCCACGCCGGCGAACACCGAGACGCCGCCGTGACCCTTGGCGATGTTGTTAATCAGTTCCTGGATCAGCACGGTCTTGCCCACGCCCGCGCCGCCGAACAGGCCGATCTTGCCGCCGCGCGCATAGGGCGCGAGCAGGTCGATGACCTTGATCCCGGTGACCAGCACCGCGGCTTCGGTCGACTGGTCGACGAATTCGGGGGCCTTGGCGTGGATCGGGTTGGACTTGGCGGCGTTCACCGGCCCGCGCTCGTCGATCGGCTCGCCGATCACGTTGACGATCCGGCCGAGCGTCATCGGGCCCACGGGGACCGAGATCTGCGCGCCGGTATCGCGCACCGTCTGGCCGCGGGTGAGGCCCTCGGTCGCGTCCATCGCAATCGTGCGGACGGTGTTCTCACCCAGGTGCTGGGCAACCTCGAGGACCAGGCGGTTGCCGTTGTTGTCGGTCTCGAGCGCCGAGAGGATCGCGGGCAGCTCGCCATCGAAGCTGACATCGACGACGGCGCCGATGACCTGGCTGATGCGGCCGGTGCCAGTGTTGGCGGTCGAGGTGTTTGCGATTGCGGGTGCGGTGGCCATGTTCGTTCCTTGCCTTCTGACTTCGACCTGCTCCCCCGCGATGGCGGGAACCTCAGGCCTGAGGTCCCCGCTTTCGCGGGGACGCGATGTGGTTCAGTTAATTCAGAGCGCTTCCGCGCCCGCGATGATTTCGATCAATTCGGTGGTGATCGCGGCCTGGCGGCTGCGGTTGTACTGGATCGTCAGCTTGTTGATCAGGTCGCCGGCGTTGCGCGTGGCGTTGTCCATCGCGGTCATCGACGCGCCCTGTTCGCTCGCCATGTTTTCGAGCAACGCGCCGAACAGCTGGGTCTTGAGATAGCGGGGCAGCAGCGCGGCAAGGATTTCCTCCTCGTCGGGCTCGTAATCGACCGCGGCGCCGCTGGCGTCGACCACCGCGTTCGCCGGGGCGGGTACGGGGATGATCTGCTGGACGGTCGGCTCCTGGACCAGCGCCGATTTGAACTTCGAATAGAACAAGTGGGCGATATCGAACTTGCCCGCTTCGTACATCGCGACGATCTCGTCGGCGATCTTCTCGGCTTCGGCGAACCCGGCTTCGCGCACCGTCGTGGTGTCGTAGTCGCCGGCCTGCGCCTGCGGCCAGGCACGGCGGATCGGGGCGCGGCCCTTGCGCCCGACCAGGTAGAACAGCACGGTCTTGCCCGCGGCGTTCAGCTCTGCAGCCTTGGCCAATGCGGCGCGGACGATGTTGGAGTTGAACGCGCCCGCCAAACCCTTGTCGCTGTTGGCGACGACGAGCAGGTGGACCTGGTCCTTGCCCGTGCCGGCGAGCAGCTTGGGGCTCGATTCGCTGACCGTGACCTTGCCCGCCAGGCTCGCCATGACCTTGGCCAGCTCGCCGGCATAAGGACGCGCGGCTTCGGCCGCAGCCTGCGCCTTGCGCAGCTTGGCGGCGGCAACCATCTGCTTGGCCTTGGTGATCTTCTGGGTCGATTTGACCGAGTTGATCCGCCCTTTGAGTTCCTTGAGGTTAGCCATTTTTGCCCTGACCTAATCCTGTCTCGTCATGCTGAACTTGTTTCAGCATCCATCCCGCCTCGGGCGGTGTGCCATCCGGAAAGATGGACCCTGAAACGAGTTCAGGGTGACGATGAAGGTTGGTGTTTTCCAATGTGTTACGCGAACTGCTTGCCGAACGTCTCGAGCGCCGCCTTCAGCGCATCGCGGCTTTCGTCCGAGAGATCCTTGCTCTCGCGGATCTTGCCGAGCAGGTCGCCCTGTTCCGAACGCATCCAGCTGAGCATCGCGGCCTCGTAGCGCACGACCTGATCCGACGGGATCGCATCGAGGTAGCCCTGCGTTCCTGCGAAGATCGATACGGTCTGCTCTTCGAACGGCAGCGGGCTGAACTGCGCCTGCTTGAGCAGCTCGGTCAGCCGCGCGCCGCGGTTGAGCAGCTTCTGGGTCGAGGCGTCGAGGTCCGAGCCGAACTGCGCGAAAGCCGCCATTTCGCGGTACTGCGCCAGCTCCAGCTTGATCGAGCCCGAGACCTTCTTCATCGCCTTGGTCTGCGCCGCAGAACCCACGCGGCTGACCGACAGTCCGACGTTGATCGCCGGGCGCACGCCCTGGTAGAACAGCCCGGTTTCGAGGAAGATCTGCCCGTCGGTGATCGAGATCACGTTGGTCGGGATGTATGCCGACACGTCGCCCGCCTGGGTTTCGATGATCGGCAGCGCGGTCAGCGATCCGCCGCCCTGGCTGTCGTTCATCTTCGCCGCGCGCTCGAGCAGGCGCGAGTGGAGATAGAACACGTCGCCCGGATAGGCTTCACGGCCCGGCGGACGGCGCAGCAGCAGCGACATCTGGCGATAGGCGACCGCCTGCTTGGACAGATCGTCGTACACGATCAGCGCGTGCATCCCGTTGTCGCGGAAATACTCGCCCATCGTCACCGCGGTGTACGGTGCCAGGTACTGGAGCGGCGCGGGCTCGGACGCGGTCGCGGCGACCACGATCGAATATTCCATCGCGCCGTTCTCTTCCAGCTGGCGGACGATTTGCGCCACGGTCGAGCGCTTCTGGCCGACCGCGACGTAGATGCAGTAGAGCTTCTTGCTCTCGTCGGTCCCGGCGTTGACGGTCTTCTGGTTGATGAAGGTATCGATCGCGACAGCGGTCTTGCCGGTCTGGCGATCGCCGATGATCAGTTCGCGCTGGCCGCGGCCGATCGGGACGAGCGCGTCGATCGCCTTGAGGCCGGTCTGGACCGGCTCGTTGACCGACTGGCGCGGGATGATCCCGGGGGCTTTCTTCTCGACCCGCATGCGCTGGTCGGAAACGATCGGGCCCTTGCCGTCGATCGGGTTGCCGAGGCCATCGACCACGCGGCCGAGCAGGCCCTTGCCGACGGGAACGTCGACGATCGTGCCGGTCCGCTTGACGACATCGCCTTCCTTGATCTCGGCGTCCGAGCCGAAGATCACGACGCCGACGTTATCGGCCTCGAGGTTGAGCGCCATGCCCTTCACCCCGTTGGCGAATTCCACCATCTCGCCCGCCTGGACCTGGTCGAGGCCGTGGATGCGGGCGATGCCGTCACCCACCGAGAGCACCGACCCGACTTCCGAGACCTGGGCCTCGGTGCCGAAATTGGCGATCTGGTCCTTGATGACCTTGGAGATTTCAGCGGCACGGATTTGCATGTTCAGCCTTTCGTCGATCTTTGGGAGAGGGGCTGTTAGCCCTTCATTGCCTGAGCAAGAGAATTGAGGCGGGTGCGGATCGAACTGTCGATCCGGCGGCTGCCGATGGTAACGACGAGGCCGCCGAGGATTTCGGGATCGATGCTCGCCACGATCTTCACGTCCTTGCCCTCGCGCTCTTTGAGCTTGGCCGAGAGCGCGGACATCTGCGTGTCGGTGAGCGCGTGGGCGCTGGTGACCTGTGCGGTGATCTCGCCGCGCGATGCCGCCGCGATCGCGGTGAATGCTGCGATCACTTCGGGCAGCTTGGCCAGCCGGCGGTTGCCCGCGAGTACGCCGATGAAATTCCTGGTCAGCTGGGTCAGACCGAGCAGAACAGCCACCCCGTCCATCGCCTTGGCAGCGGCGCCGCGGCTGATCTCGGGGTTACGGATCAGGCTGGCGAGGTCGTCCGATCCGATCAGCGCTTCGCCCAATTTGGCCAGGTCGGCTTCTACCGCGGCAACGTGGTCCTGGTCGCGGGCAAGGTCGAAGAGTGCCGAGGCGTAACGCCCCTGCAAGCTGGCCGTAATGCCGGCGGAGTTATCCACGCGTCTGGGTTCCTTACCTTTGGGCTGACGGGGCGAAGTGCGGCGCTGTGAATGCGCTGCGGCCCGCAGACGGGGGCGCGCCTAGCAACGATTGTGCTGCGATGCAAGGTGGCGCAAGGGTGCGCGGGACAAGCCACGGAGAGCGGCGAAGATGACCGGCAAGACAATCCACATCACGATGGACGATGGTTACAAGCTGCCGGTTTATCACGCGGTGCCGGAGGATCAAAGGCGCGGTGGCCTGATCCTGGTCCAGGAAATCTTCGGGGTCACCGAGCACATCCGCGAACTTTGCGACGAATATGCCGCCGAAGGGTACGAAGTGCTCAGTCCCGGACTGTTCGACCGCGAATCGCCCGGCTTCGCCGCAGGCTATACCGGCGCAGACTGGGAAGAAGCCGTTCGCATTGCGCGCGATGTCCACGCGTTCGACCAAAGCCTGGCGGACACCCAGCGGTGTATCGGCTGGCTGAAGGAAAAGAGCCCGGAAGAGACCGCGAATCCGGTGTTCATCGTCGGCTATTGCTACGGCGGCTCGATCGCGTGGCGGCTGGCGCAGACCGACGATCGGCTCGCGGCGGCCTCGTCATACTACGGCGGATATGTTGCGACGCGTTTTGCCGAACCCGCACCGCTTTGTGCCACGCTTGCACACTTTGGTCGGTTAGACTCGATGGTGGAGATCGGCCCGGTCGAAAAACTGGCTGAAATTGGGCATGAAACCGCGCAAATCCTCATCTACGAGGCGGGCCACGGGTTCAATTCGGACCGCCGCAAGGACTACCATCCCGAAAGCGCCGAGCTCGCGCTTGAGCGGACTTTGGCGCTTTTCCGGGCATGCGGCGGCTGAACTTCCTCACATTGAACGCAATCCACGGGAAGCACGCGGCGGCTTGGCGTATTAAGCCGCAGCTCCACCCGGAGAGACATTATGACCGCCACGATCCCCGCACCAATCGATGACGATGCCCGCTGGCAGATCGCGCTGGCCAGGGACCGGCGGTTCGACGGG
>JANXSP010000049.1 GCA_025356575.1 Novosphingobium sp. | reverse complement strand
GTCCTGAGCCTGTCGAAGGAACGCCTTTGTTCTTGAGGCTGGGTGTGGGTTTGGGCGGGCTGGCGCCTACCTTGCCCCAACTCCCGCCAGCGCCTTGGCCCGGCGCCGCTGGACCGAGCTGCCCAAGCCGATTGCCTCGCGATATTTCGCGACCGTGCGCCGCGCCAGGTCGAAGCCCTTGTCCTTGAGAAGGTCGACCAGCGTATCGTCCGACAGGATCGCCCCGGGCAGCTCCGCCTCGATCAGCGCGCGGATCGCAGCTTTGACCGCTTCGGCCGAGACCGCCTCGCCGCCTTCGGACGAGGCCACGCCCGACGTGAAGAAATACTTCAGCTCGAAGGTTCCGCGTTCGCAGTGGAGATACTTGTTCGAGGTCACCCGGCTGACCGTCGATTCGTGCATGCCGATCGTCTCGGCGACCGCGCGTAGCGTCAGCGGGCGCAGCTGCGAGACTCCGCGGCGGAAGAAGCCGTCCTGTTGGCGGACGATCTCTGCGGCGACCTTGAGGATCGTGCGCTGCCGCTGGTCGAGCGCCTTGACCAGCCAGTTGGCGTCCGCCAGCCGCTCGGACAGCCACGCCTTGGACCGGGTATCGCCGCACGTCCCGCGCAGCTCGACGTAGTAGCTGCGGTTGACCACCAGCCGCGGCAGCGTTGCCTGGTTGAGCGCGATGTCCCAGCCGGTCACGCCGTCCTTGTCAGGCGCTCCCGGCCGCAACAGGATATCGGGCACCACCGCCTCGCCCGCGCTGCCGCCGAACGCTAGCCCCGGGCGCGGATCGTAACCGCGCAGTTCGGCGAGCATCTCGGCAAAATCCTCGTCATCGACCCCGCACATCCGCTTGAGCCGGGCAAGATCGCCGCGCGCGACGAGATCGAGGTTGTCGATCAGCCGCGCCATGCATGGATCGTAGCGGTCGGCTTCCTTCGCCTGGAGCGCGAGACATTCCGCCAGATCGCGCGCCCCGACCCCGGTGGGGTCGAGCGACTGGACCAGGCGCAGCCCGGATTCGACTTCGCTCAGCGGCACCCCGAGCCCGTCGGCGACCTCGCGCAGCGGCAGCCGCAGGTAACCGACCTCGTCGAGCTGATCGACCAGATGATGGGCGAGGAAGGCGCACTGCGGATTGGGCGCGGCCGCCCCGACCTGGGCGTGAAGGTGCGCGGGCAGGCTTTCGCTGCCCTCGCCGCGTTCGTCGATGTCGGGCCCGCCTTCACCCCCAAATCCGCCGCCGCCGTAAGCCTCCGACGCGCCGAAATCGCCGGTGTCGCGGTCGCGGTCGAGCGTGCGCTCGTCGATGTCGAGCGGGCGATCCTCGGCGGCGCGGCCCTCGCCGAGCAGCTGATCGACCGGCGAGGATTCCAGATGCGTCCGGCGGTGTTCGGGATCGGCCTCTAGCGCCTCGGCAGCCGGCGCGGCCTCGCCCAGTTCGAGCAGCGGATTGGCCTCGACCGCCTCGCCCAGAAACGCCTCGATCTCGAGGTTGGAAAGCGCCAGCAGCTTGATCGCCTGCTGGAGCTGCGGGGTCATCACGAGCGACTGCGACTGGCGCAGGTCGAGGCGCGGGGACAGGCTCATTTGTGCGTGATCCGGGACCAGCAAAGCTCGCCCCTCGCGCGGCACCGGTCCGCTTCCGCGTTCGGGATCAGGAAGGCTTCCGGGGGACGGCTTCCCCCGGACGGCGGCCACCCAGCGATGGTACCTTGTGGTTGGCCGGGTGGGGGAGCGGGCCGGTGCCGACTTCGGCGACCGGCTTTTGCCCCGCATGACACGGAGGCAAGATCGCCGATCATCCTAAAGCGTGAATCCCTCGCCCAGATACAGCCGGCGCACGTTTTCATCCGCCACCAGCGCTTCGGGCGATCCGGCGAACAGCACCTGGCCACCGTAGATGATACAGGCGCGGTCGACGATTTCGAGCGTTTCGCGCACGTTGTGGTCGGTGATCAGCACGCCGATCCCGCGGCGGGCAAGGTCCTTGACCAGATCGCGGATGTCGCTGATCGACAGCGGATCGATCCCCGCGAAGGGTTCGTCGAGCAGCATGATCGAGGGCTTGGCGGCGAGCGCGCGGGCGATCTCGCAGCGGCGGCGTTCGCCCCCCGACAGCGCCATCGCCGCGCTGGAGCGCAGGCGCGTGAGCCCGAATTCGCTGAGCAGGCGCTCGAGCTCGGCCTCGCGCGTGGCCTTGTCGGGTTCGTTGAGTTCGAGCACGCAGGCGATATTTTGTTCGACGCTCATCCCCCGGAAAATCGAGGTTTCCTGCGGCAGGTAACCTAGCCCGAGGATCGCGCGGCGGTACATCGGCAGCCGCGTGACATCGACCCCGTCCATCAGGATCCGGCCCGAATCGGGGCGCACCAGCCCCATGATCGAATAGAAGCAGGTGGTCTTGCCGGCACCGTTGGGGCCGAGCAGGCCGAGCACTTCGCCCTTGGCGACCGACAGCGAGATATCGCTGAGCACGGTCCGCTTGTCATAGCTCTTGGCGATCGAGATCACCTCGAGGCCGTCGCCCGAATGCTCGGGCAGCAGCGCCGATATCTGGCTGGCGGGTTCGGGGCGAGCGATCGTGGTGGCGCTATCCATGCCCCGCGCTTTAGCACGCGCGGCGGGGCTGGATAGCCGGTTTAGGCGTTGCCGCGGCGGCTTGGCAGGTTTCGTGCATGGTCTGCCGCGCCGATTGCGCGCGCCGCCGCGGACCGCGATGGTTACCAAGGCTTGATCGTGGGCGCGATCGGTGGAATATCTGCGTGCGGGACTGTGTGGAGAGGAAGCCTATGGCTCGGGCAATAACGCGGCAAGTCGGCATGGCAGCCTCGGCAGACACGCCCGATCGTGCGCAGCCACAACGCGATTACCGCAAGGCCATGAGCGACAACATCGCCTATGCGCTGCTCGTTTACACCGGTCTCCAGATTTTCGTGACGATGCGAGCGCTCGAAGGTACCAAGGGATCGCTGTTACCGTACGTTGCGCTGATCGTGCTGGTCGCGGCGATTATCCCGGGGTGCCGGCGCTTCGAACGGCGCTGGGAATGGCTTTCGGGCGAAGCTGCGCGCGCCGCGGAAACCGGCGTTGGCCCGGCTCCCGATCTCGCCGACATGTTCGCCCGCGACCGGATGCTGCTGTGGGCGCTGGCGATCGGGCTTCCCTTGGTGCTGACCGCGCTGTTCCGCGGACTTGCGGCGCTGGTCTGAGCGTTCGGGCTGGTCTGAGCATTCGCGCTGGCCTGAATACCCCGCGGACGCCTCCCGCACGATTGCCCTGAAAGTGCCGCGCGGCTAGGACGCGCGGCTCGCTCTTCAGGATTTTCCCCGATCATGCCCGCATTCACGCCATGTTGACCCCTGCGGCCGCGCAGGACCGCGCGCACGATCTGGTCACGCGCGCCCGCGCCGCGGGGGCCGATGCGGCCGAGGGCGTCTATGCCGGCAATTCCTCGCAGGCCGTCCAGGTGCGGCTCGGCCAGCTCGAGGATGTCGAGCGTTCGGAGAGCGAGCATCTCGCACTGCGCGTGTTCGCCGGGCGCCGCTCCGCCAGTATCGCCACCAGCGACATGAGCCCCGCCGCGCTCGCCGAACTGTGCGAACGCGCCGTAGCTATGGCCCGGCTCGCGCCCGAGGACCCGTACGCCGGGCTTGCTCCGCACGAATTGCTGAGCCGCGGGCCGTTTCCCGATCTCGACCTGGCCGAACCCGGCGAGCCCGATCCGGCGAGCCTGCGCGCCGCCGCTGCGGAAGCCGAAGATGCCGCGCGCGCGGTCGCCGGGGTCACCAACAGCGAGGGCGGCTCGGCCAGCGCGGGGCGCAGCAGCTTTGCGCTGGTGACGAGCGATGGTTTTGCCGGCGCCTACGAAGGGTCGAGCAGCGGGCTCAGCGCGAGCGTCATCGCTGGCGAGGGCGGGGGCATGCAGCGCGACTACGCCTATCGAACCGCGCGCTATTATGCCGACCTACCCGGTCCGGGCGAAATCGGGCGCCAGGCGGGAGAGCGGGCGGTGGCGCGACTGAACCCCCAGCGATTGCCAAGCGGGCCGCGCCCGGTGGTGTTTGCACCGCGCGTCGGCGGTTCGCTGCTCGGGCACCTGCTCGGCGCGATGTCGGGCAGTGCGATCGCCCGGCGCGCGAGCTTCCTGCTCGGCCACGAGGACGAGGTACTGTTCGATCCGGCGGTCCGCGTGGTCGACGATCCGCTGATCCGCCGCGGCTTGCGCTCGCGCCCGTTCGACGGCGAGGGCTTGCCCGTTGCCGCGCGCGAACTGGTCACGGACGGACGGATCACCGGCTGGTTGATGGACAGCGCCGCGGCCCGGCAGCTTGGCCTAGCGCCGACCGGACATGCGGTCCGCGGCGGCAGCGGCGCCCCGGGCGTGGGTCCAAGCAACCTCCACCTTGCCGCCGGGACGACGAGCCCCGCTGCGCTGATGGCCGATATCGCCGACGGCTTCTACGTCACCGAGCTGATCGGCCAGGGTGTCAATGGCATCACCGGCGATTACAGCCGCGGCGCCGCGGGCTTCCGCATCGTCGGGGGTGAGCTTGCCGGGCCGGTGGCCGAAGTGACGATCGCGGGCAACCTGCTGGCGATGTTCGCGGCACTGACCCCGGCGAGCGACCTCGAATGGCACCGCGCGATCAACGTCCCCACGATTCGCGTCGACGGGATGACCGTGGCGGGGGACTAGCCCCAGGCGGCGCCGTCTTACTCCGCGGTTTTGTAACGCGCGATCGCTTCGACCACGATCCGGCGGGCTTCCTCGGCATCGCCCCATTTGCCGACGCGGACCCACTTTTCGGATTCGAGATCCTTGTAGTGCTTGAAGAAGTGCTCGATCTGCTGGAGCACGATCGAGGGCAGGTCGCGCTGTTCGCCCACATCCGAATAATACGGGAAGGTGGTGTCGACGGGCACGCAAATCAGCTTTTCGTCGCCGCCGGCCTCATCCTCGAGGTTGAGGACGCCAATCGGGCGTGCGCGGACGACGCAGCCGGGGATGAACGGGCTGCGCGCGATGATCAGCGCGTCCAGCGGATCGCCGTCGGGCGACAGGGTGTGCGGAACGAAGCCGTAATTGGCGGGGTAGCGCATCGGGGTGTGGAGGATGCGGTCGACGAACAGCGCGCCGCTGGCCTTGTCGAACTCGTATTTGACCGGCTCTCCGCCGACCGGAACCTCGATGATGACGTTAAGGCTTTCGGGCGGGTTGTCGCCCACGGGAATTTTGGTGATGTCCATGGCGCAGGCCTTTAGGGGCTCACGTGTTGCGCCGCAACATCAACCGCCTCCGCCGCCCAACGCGTTGATGATGAAGGCGACCACGCCGATGTTGTACACGAACATGATGAACGACTGGACCACGACCACGCGGCGCACCGCGCCGCGGGTAACATTGACGTCGGGCGATCCGAAACTCATCCCGAGGGTGAACGAGAAATAGAGGAAATCCCAGTAATCGGGTTCCTTGGTTCCGGGGAACTCGAGCCCGCCGACATCGCCGCCCTCCTTGGGCTCGTCCGAATAGAACGCGTGCGCGTAATGCAGCGCAAACACGGTATTGGTATAGGCCCAGGCCAGGAACATCGTCCCGATCAGGGTCGACATTGCCGCAAGATCCCCCTTTTTGGCCTTGGGCAAATCGCCGGCGATCGCAGCGAACACGACCAGGGACATGATCATCGTGATGAGCAGGACCAGTGCGCGGTTGGCTTCGTTATCGCGCGAGTGGATCCGCATCTTGGCCGCGCCGATATCGCCGAGCAGCGGCCACATCGAGATCAGGAACACCGCCGCCGCCGCATCGAACGCATATTCGAGCGAATCGACCATCTGCACGCCGCTCAGCCGCAGCGCCGCCGCGCCCAGCACCAGCACCGCGACGAACAGCAGAAACCGCGGCGGCGCGATCCAGCTGCCCAGCCCGGTCGCCTTGGCACGGGGTTTGGCGGCGGGCACTAGGGCTTGGCCGCCGTGGACGCGGGCGGAACCGCTGCCGCGGGGCTACGCGGCGCGAGCAGGCGATCGAGCCCATTGGGGGCGGTCCCCGCAGTCGTCCGCTCGAGCCATGGATACCGCAGCCCGCCATGGTAATCGATCCGCACTTCGGAAACATCGTCGCCGCGCTGGACGGTCAGCACCAGCGGGGCCGAAGTGGTCTTGGCGGCGGTGATCGCAGCCTTGAGGGTATCGGGATCGTAGGCCTTGCCGCCCACCGCGATCAGCTTCATCCCGGTGACCAGGCCCGCACGGAACGCCGGGCCATCCCAGCGCGTGGCCGAAACCTTGCCGTCCTTGTCGATCGCCGTGCCGAGCGAATAGGTCAGGCTGGTCACCTTGGCGTTGGCGGCGCGGCCTTCGTCATAGCTGTTGGGCTTGTCCTTCCAGACCAGGCGATAGCCGCCCATCTCGATCCCGCGGGTCGGCGCGGGCTGATTCGGGGTCTTGATCCGGGTGGTCAGGAACGTGCCCCAGTCATACGGATAAACGCCGTTCAAGGTGCGCACCACTTCGGCGAAATCATACGTAAGCTCGCCCCAGTCTCCCGGGCGCACGCCGAAGAAGGCGCGGGCGAAATCGTCCATGCCCTTGGCCCCGCGGGTCCCTTGGCGGATGATCTGGTCGGCTTCCAGCCAGGTCAGCGCGCCTTCGACGTAATAGTCCTCGGCCCGGGCCAGCGACGAATACGGCAGCGGGGCGCGGCGGCTGATTACCGGATCGTTCGTGGTATCCTCGACCGATCGCCAGGCGCGTCCCGGCTGGCCTTCGGAATAGAGCGCGGCCGCACCGGCGAACATCGCCAGCACCGTATCCTTGCTCTGCACGCCCGACCGCGCGGCCAGGACATAGCCCCAGAACTGGGTCTGGCCCTCATAGACCCACAGCAGGCTGCCCTGCATCGGCGCACGGTAATCGGGGGTCCACAAATCGGCGGGGCGGCGGAACTTGCCGTCCCACGAATGGGTGAACTCGTGCGGGATGACGTTGTGATCCCAGTCCATCTTGGTCCACTCGGTCCAACCGGTGGGTTCATACTGGTTTTCGCTCGAACGATGGTGCTCCAGCCCGATGCCGCCCATCCGGTCGGTCATCGCCAGGAGGAAATCGTAATGATCGAAGTGCTGTGCGCCGAACAGCGCCAGCGCCTCGGACGAAAGGTTGCGGTAGGTCGCCAGGTGCTCGGGCTTGATCGCCAGCAGCTCGGGCTTGTCGGCGATCGCATCCATCGAGACGTTGTGGCCGAGATCGAAGCGCTGCGCGTACTTGCCCGCGAAGATCGGCGAATCGACGAGCGTATCGTATGCGGTCGCCGGCCAGTTGTGGGTATCCCCGGCCATGCTGTGCCCATCGAGCGCGGTATAGACGGTCCACCCCGCAGGCGCCTTGACCGTGGGCTTGACCCGGATCTGGCGGACGTAATAGCCGGCCGGATAAAGGCTCATCTTCTCCCACTGGAGGTTGAGCATCTCGCGGGTCATCGTGATCCGCCCTTCGCTTCCCTGGACCGGCGAAGTGTGGACGAACGACGCGGTCACCTCGCGCACCCCGGCGGGCACGGCGATATGGAACGCATTCACGTCCACCGGATCGCGGTGCCAGTCGAGCGTCCGGGTGCCCGCCGTGAACCGGATGTCCTGGACCAGCGATGCGGTGCCCGAGGCCGAATGGTTCCCCGGCAGCCAATGGGGAATCAACAGGACCAGGTCGCGGGTGCCGCTGACCACGGGGATCGTCTCGCTGACGCGGAACAGCCCGCGGGTGACATCGGTCGCGTCGATCGCCAGCGCGATCGTCCCGGGATAGGCGACATCGGCCGCTGCCGGGATCGTATCGACGAGCGGCCCGGCGACGGGCGCGGAACGGCCATCGACCACCGGCGTATCGGCAGAAGTCAGGGCCTGCGCGGCGAGGGGACCGGACGAGAGGGAGAGGAGGGCGACGAGCGGTGCGACCGCGAGGTTTTTTATCATCGTGCCCGTCTGCCGCGAAGCGGCGCGCGCTGCAACCTTGCTCACGCCTTTTCGCTGACCGCACTTCAGGCTAAGCGCCGCGCCATGGGCACCAGGAACGTATGAGCGACAAGACTTCACGCGCGGGCACGCCGCAAGCCATCCGCGGCACGCAGGATATCTTCGGCGCCGAAGCCGAGGCGTTCCAGCACGTCGTCAGCACCTTCGAACGCGTGCGCAAGCTCTACCGCTTCCGCCGCGCCGAAATGCCGGTATTCGAACGGACCGAGGTGTTCAGCCGCTCGATCGGCGAAACCACCGACGTCGTCTCGAAGGAAATGTACTCGTTCCGCGACCGCGGCGACGAATCGCTGACGCTGCGCCCCGAATTCACCGCGGGGATCGCGCGCGCCTACCTCACCAACGGCTGGCAGCAGCACGCGCCGCTCAAGCTCGCTACGCACGGGCCGCTGTTCCGCTACGAACGCCCACAAAAGGGCCGCTATCGGCAGTTCCATCAGCTCGACGCGGAGATCATCGGCGCGGGCGAGCCGCAGGCCGATGTCGAGCTGCTGGCGATGGCCGACCAGTTGCTCAAGGAACTGGGGATCGCAGACGGGGTGACGCTCCAGCTCAACACCCTCGGCGACGGCGACAGCCGCGAGGCGTGGCGCGGCGCGCTGGTCGAATACTTCGAGGCCCACCGCGCGGACCTCAGCGAAGACAGCCAGGAACGCTTGACGAAGAACCCGCTGCGCATCCTCGACAGCAAGGACCCCCGCGACCGCGCGTTCGTGAGCGATGCGCCCAAGATCGACGACTATCTGAGCAGCGCCGCGCAGGACTTTTTCGGCGCGGTAAAGTCGGGGTTAGATGCAGCCGGCGTCGCATACACCCGCAACGAAGCCCTTGTCCGCGGCCTCGACTACTACCGCCACACCGCGTTCGAATTCGTCACCGACCGGCTCGGCGCGCAAGGCACCGTGCTCGGCGGCGGGCGCTACGACGGCCTGATCGAGACCCTCGGCGGCCCGCACACGCCCGCGGTCGGCTGGGCGGCGGGTATCGAGCGGCTGGCGATGCTGGTGGGCTTACAGTCGGAATACCCTTCGAACTTTTTTGTAGTGACTACAGAAGATGCAAGTTTAGATGCGGATGTATGGCGACTGGTGATTGCTTTGCGATCTGCTGGCATCACAGCAGAGGCGTTTATTTCCGGATCACTGAGCAAACGTTTTTCCAAAGCCATCACCTTAAGGCCAAGAGGCGTTGCTATTCTGAGAGATGGCTCGAGGGATAGCGGATGGGACGCGCTAATTGACGTGAAGAAGGGCAAGTATACTGACGCTGATCCGCGACTGATTGAGGTCGAGTTTGACGCATTGCTCGGGAGAATTGGCGAGACACAACGGCCAATCGAGAATGAGAACTTCGATTTGATGTTTCGCTACAAAACACC
>JANXSP010000034.1 GCA_025356575.1 Novosphingobium sp. | reverse complement strand
GCGTAGCAACAGGCGCAGCACGCGCGCGGACAGTACCTGGGTCTTGCCCGTCCCCGCCGAGGCGCCGAGCCACACGGTCTCGCGCGGGTCGACCGCGGGAAGCTGATTGCCCTGGAGCGGCCAGACTTTGCCTGGGTTGCTGCGGCCCCCGCTCATGCCGCGTGGTCCTTCGGATCGCCGCGGCCCTGCCATTCGTCCAGACGCATGAGTCGATCGTAATCCCCGTAACCGGGAAGATCGGGATTGAGCCGCGCAGTGAACGGCTCATCGCCGAGGATCCAGCGGGCGATCGCCTCGCGCAGGAAGTCGCGGGTAACCTCGACGAACTCGTCGCGCCCCAGCCCCGAAGTCTTGCGACCTTCCTTGATCGGCTCGGCGCGGTATCCGAATGCGTCCTTTTGCTTGGCCAGCGACCAGTATTCGAACGCCGCCGGATCGCCCGCGACATCGGCGAACCCGCCGCCCGCCGCGATCAACCCGATCAGCCCGAGCTGGAGCGCGAAACCTTGCTCGACCATCCGGCCAGAGGGCGGCGCGCCGGTCTTGTAATCGACGACCGCGAGCTTCCCGTCGGGGAGGCGGTCGATCCGGTCCGCGCGCCCTTGGACGCGGACCCCGTCGACCATGATCGACCCCGACTTCTCGCTGACCAGGACCACGCGGCCCTCGCTTGCCAGCTTGGCGATCTCCGCCTCGACCCACGCCAGTGCTGCCAGCAGGCGCGGGCGCCACAGGCCGCGCATCAGCGGGTGCGCGCTCATCGCGTCGAGCTCGGCCTCGGCGAGCGGCAGCAGTGCGCCGCCTTTGTCATGCCATTGCCGCAGGATTTCGTGGACCGCGGTCCCCTTCCACGACGCGCTCGGCTCGGCATCGAGCGCGTCGAGACGGCGCAAGCGGAGGATCGCCTGGGCATAAAACTGGTAGGGATCGCCGCGCAGCCGGTCGAGCGCGGTGACCGCGATCGCAACGTCGCGCTGCGCGGCGCTCGGGCGCGGCTGCGGGCGCGGATAGGGGGGCGCGGGCGGCCCGGCGTCGATGCTGCGGGCCAGCGCCACCGCGGCATGCTCTTCGTGCGCTGCACCAAGGTCGCTCCCCAGCAGCGCGCGCACGCGAAGCAAGAAGCGCGAAGGGATCACCGGCCCTGCGACATCGCGGCGCGCGTAGCTGAGCAGGACCTCGGGCGCGCCGAGCGCGGCTGCGAGATCGTGCGCCGAAAGCCCGATGCGGAAGTCGGCACCGGGCACGCCCAGAGCGCGCAGTACCGGTGGGGCAAGCAGTGCATCCGGCGCGGGTGAAGCCGGCCAGCTTCCTTCGTGGAGCGCGCCGCAGACGACCAGGTCGGCCCGGCTCATCCGCGCCTCGATCAGCCCGTAGATGGCAACACGCGGGTGGCTGCCCCACGGCGGGCGCACAGCTGTCCGCTCGAACGTTTCGCGCAGCACGACCGCCAGATCGCGCGGGTCGAGCGTGGTTCCGACGGTGCGCGCGGCATTGCGAAGCTGCTCGATCGCCCCGGCCAGCGCGCGGCCATCGGCGCGGCCCCACAGCGCGGCGCCGCACAACCCTTCGGCGGCAGCGGTCAGCGCATCGATAGCCCCGGCCAGTCCTATCGGCGTCGGCAGCGCGAGCAGCGGCGCAAGCAGCCCCTCGGCCTCATCCCACCACGCGGCAAAGGCCGGATCGGGCACGCGCGGCGAATGGACGACCGCGCGCAGAGCTGCGAGCCCCGGCGCCTTGCGCGGACCCCGCAGCGCGAGATCGAGCGTGCGAACATGATCGAGCCATGCCGCGCGTCCCTCACCCGCCCGCACCAGCGGATGCCCCAGCAGCGCGAGCAGCGGCACCGGCGCAGCGCCTTGCGCCATGACCTCGGCCAGGAGCAGGACCACGCGCCCCGCAGCGCTCTGCGACAGCGGCACGCCCGCGGTGTCGTCGGCGATGATGTTCCACCGCGCCAGATGCGCGACCACGCGCGCCGCCAGTCCGCGATCGGGTGTGATCAGCGCGACCCGCTTTCCCGGCACGGCCAACGCTTCGCGGATGAGCACCGCGATAGACTGGGCTTCTTCACCCGGGTGCGCGGTTTCCATCAGGCGCACCCCGGCCAGGCGGCGCTGGTCGGCAGGCAGGTCGATCCACCGGGCGCTGGCCTTGGGCGGCAGGAACAGGTTGGAGATCGCGCGGCTGCGCGCCGGCGGCGCGGGCGAGAGCCCGGCGCGGTGCCAAGGCTGCACGTCGCTGCGATTTATCCCCATCCGGTTGAGGAGCAGCTTGAGGTGATATTGCGGATGCGTTGCCGCGTCGCTGGCACCGATCGGCGGATCGTCCTTGGTCGCACCCACGCCCGCGCTGCCGAGCTCGTTCCAGATTTCCTTGTCGAGCGCCAGATCGAGATCGGGAAGGATCACCGCACCGCGCGGCAGTTCGCTGACCGTGCGCAGCAGCCGTGCCAGCGCGGGCGACGCGCTGGTCACCCCCGCGGCGACGAGCGGATGCGCCGGGGGGCGGCCGCGCCAAGTGCGCGCGGCGTGATCGAACAGCCGGTTGCGCCGCTCGGGCGCGTCGATCTCGCCGCGCTCCACGCATTCCTCACGCCACCGCGCCTGGACGCGGGCGAACAGGCGCAGGCTGGTGACCCAATGGTGCTGGAGATCGCCGACCAGATCGAGCACCCGCTCGCCCAGCAGCGCTTCGGGCGCAATGTCCTCGACCAGCAGGCGATCGATCGTGCGCCCGGTCTCGAACGCCTGGCGCAGAAGAGCGGGACCTTGCGGAGCGCCCTCGCCGCCCTCCTCGCGCAGGAGTTCGGCGAGCCGCAGCCAGCGCCGCGTCGGGTCCGCGGCCGGAAGGATGTCCGCGCCCGCGCCCAGCGGATCGAGTAGGCTGCCGAGCGTTTCGTCGAGATCGAGATCGCCGACTACTGCCATCCGCGGCAAGAGCATGCCGCCGCCGGATGAGGCGCGCACGAACGCCTCGGTCACCGTGCGCGCGGCGCGCTGGCTCGGTAGCAGCAAGGTCAGCCGCGCCAGCCCGAAGTCGGCGTCGGAATAACGCGGGATCAGCCCGGCAACGAGCGCATCGGCGAATCCGCGGTGCGCGGCGATGGAATAAACCTGGGGTCCGGCCCGTTCGCTCATTGCGCCTCAGCCACCGGCGAGCCGGGCCTCGGTTGGCGCGATCGCCTGCGGCTCGCCCACCTCGAACCATTCGCCGGTATGGACGATGCCGAACAAGCGTTGTTCCTCGATCGCGCGTTCCCACAGCACCATGGTCGAGAACGGACCCATCGGCGGGTCGCGGAGCAGGCGGTGGCTGACGAGCTGGATACCGGTCCAGATGAACGGCGCGATCCGGCTCGGCTTGCGGCGCGTGATGCGGCCCACCCCGTCGAGGTGGAAATCGCCCTTGCCGCGATAATTGAACGCGCGGGCGTGGGGGACCAGCAGCATCAGACAATCCATCCGCGCCGGGTCCCACACCGCGGACAGTTCGCGGAACGCATCGCGCGGGCCGTCGAGCCAGATGTTGTCGCTGTTGATCGAGAAGAACGGGTCGGGCAGCAGCGGCGCGGCGTGGACCATCCCGCCCCCGGTTTCGAGCAACAGCGCGCGTTCGTCCGAAATCCGCACCTCCGGGGCCTTGCGCGCGCCGAGATGCGCCTCGAGTTGATCGGCGAGGTAGTGGACGTTGACCACGGCAGTGCTCAGGCCCGCGGCGACCATGCTGTCGAGCGTGTAATCGATCAGCGGCTTGCCCGCCACGCGCACCAGCGGCTTGGGCCGCGCGGCGGTGAGCGGACGCATCCGCTTGCCCAGCCCCGCGGACATGACCATCGCGGTGTCGCTGGCGAGCGGCGGCTTGCTCATTCGGGGAAGGTCCCGCCACCGGCGCCGCGCAGCTCCGCCGGAATATTGGCATCGAACCACCGTGCCACCGGTTCGAGCGCGGGCTGCGCGAGGTCGCGTTCGAGGTAGGCCCACACCCGCGGGATCAGATCGAGGTAGCGGCGCTTACCGTCGCGCCGCCACAAGCGCACGAAGATGCCGACTATCTTGGCGTTGCGCTGCGCCCCGAGCCGGAAATAGTCGGCGGCGAAATCGGGTCCGGCCCTGGCTGCGGCGACATACCGGTCGATCATATCTTCCTGAAGCCCGGCCGAGACATCGCGCCGCGCGTCCTGCAGCAACGACACCAGATCGTACGCCGGGTGCCCGATCAGCGCATCCTGGAAATCGAGCAGACCCTGTTTGTCCAATCCGCCCAGAAGCATCACGTTTTCCGCATGGTAATCGCGCAGCACCGTTACCCCGGGGCGCTGGCGGATAACGATCGGCGCGAGCACTTTTTCCCACGCAGCGGTGTAGCCCGCGTGATCGACGTCGAGGCCGTGCGCAGGACAGTACCACTCGGTCAGCAGGCGCACTTCGCGCATGTATTCACCCATCGTGTACCCGAGAAACGGCCCAGGCGGCAGGCGGTGGAGCGCGACCAGCGCATCGATCGCGGAGGCATAAATCTCCGCCTCGTCGCCCGGCCACTGGTCGAGATAATCGCGCATCCGCACGTCGCCGAAATCTTCGAGCAGGACCAGCCCGGCAGAGGCATCCTCGGCCAGGATCGCGGGGGCGTTCATCCCGTTGGCATCGAGCCATTTGGCGGCGCGGATAAACGGCGCAGGATCCTCGTTGGGCGGCGGCGCATCCATCAGCATGGCGCTGCGCTCACCTTTGCGGATGCGGAAATAACGGCGGAACGAAGCGTCGCCGGGAAGCGGTTCGATCGCCGCACCGCTCCACCCTGCACCGGAAAGAAACGGGTCGAGCCCGGCGGGAAGATTTACAGCCATGGCCCGCGTCCTTGCCAAGCCGCGCCCGGTTCGACAAGCGCGCGGCGGCCCTCACCGTCAAATTCCAGGGTTATCGACAGGCAGCCGGGCTCATCGACAAAGCCGCCCGCGTTGGCCGGCCACTCGGCCAGCAGCACCGCGCCTTCGCGGTAATCGTCGAGGCCTAGCTCGGCGACCTCGCGCGGATCGTCCAGCCGATAGAAATCGGCGTGGACCAGCGGCAAGCGCAGCGGCGGCGCGGCGTAGACCTCGAGGATCGCGAAGGTCGGGCTCGGCACTTCGCCGGGATGGCCGAGCGCAGCGATCACTGCGCGCGCCAGCGTGGTCTTGCCCGCGCCCAGCGGCCCTTCGAGCGCGACGACATCGCCCGCGTGGAGCATGGCGGCAAGCTGCGTCCCGAAGCGTTCGACCGCGGCAATGTCGGGCAGTTCGACAATCACGGCAGATCGATGATCGCGGTCGTCCCCGCCCCCGGTTCGGACATCAGCTCGAGCTTGCCGCCGTGCGCCGCGATCAACTGGCGCGCGAGCGGTAGCCCGATGCCCTGGCGGCGCTCGACTGCTTTGCCGTCGGCGGTCAGCTTCAATCCCTCGATCGCGCGCGCCAGCGTCGCCGCGTCCATCCCCGGGCCATTGTCCGAAACGACGAGGCGGATACCCGCCTTGCGCCGCGCCAGCTCGACGAGGATGCGCCCGCCGCGCGGCGTGGCGGCGATCGCGTTGTCGACAACATGCCCGATCGCGCGCCCGAGCCGGCGCGGATCGCCGGTGAGGTGGCCGGCCCCGCTGCTGCCGCGGACATCGACGCTGAGCCCGGCCTCGCGCACCCGCGCGCCGCGATCTTCGACCAGCCGCGCAACGAACGCGAATATATCGATCTCTTCGCGCGCCAGCGGCAGCATCCCGGCTTCGCTTTGGGACAGGTCGAGCAGGCTCTCGATCTGATCGCCGAGCCGCCCGACCGAAGTCAGGATATCGGTCACGTATTCGCGGCCCTGCTCGGTCAGTTCGCCGCCGATCCCTGCGCCAAGCAACTCGGCAAACCCGCCGATCGAAGTGAGCGGCGTGCGCAATTCATAGCTCATGTTCGCGAGGAACCGCGTCTTGACCGCGTCGGCATCGAGCAGCGCCTGATTGCGTTCGCGCAGCGCGTCCTCGGCCTTCTTGCTGTCGGTGATATCGAGCACGGTGAGCAGCCCGTTGCCATCGGGCAGCGGGATCCCGGCAAATTCCAGGGTGCGGCCATCGGCCAGCGCGATCCGTCCGCCTTTCTGGCGCCGGTCGAGCGTGGCCGAGCGCACCACGTCGCCCACGACCTTGGCCTGCGGCGGACGCTTGAGCCGTGCCGCGATGCGCTCGAGCAGCGCCTCGATCCGCGGGTGCGTATCGAGGAACGCGCTGTCCAGCCCCCAATCGGCCGCAAACCGCCGATTCCACAACTGCATCCGCCCATCCGGAGCAAACACCGCGAGCGATTCGAACAAGCTGTCGAACGTCGCGGTACGCGTGCGCAGCAGCGTGTCGCGGGTGGCGGAGAGCCGCAGCTGTTCGGTCCTGTCCTCCGCGATCAGCACCAGTCCGCCGTCGGGCATCGGCTGCGCGACGATCCGCAGGTGGGTGCCGTCGGCGAGCGTCCACGGCTCCTCCTGCGCTTCGCTGGCGGCGAACCAGCCCGCGCGCTCGCGCCGCCACGCGGGGAAATCGCGCGCCTCGGGCACGCGCCCGGCGGCGTGGGCATGATCGAGCAACCGCTCGAACGCCGGAGGATCGAGCATCTGCGCCGGGCCGAGCGCAAAAATTCGCTGGAACGGCTGGTTGGCGAAGGTCAGCTGCCGCCGCGCATCGAACTGCGCGACCCCGGCGGACAAATGGTCGAGCATGGAGCGCTGCGCCTCGCGGAATGCGCGGAACTGGCGCGACAGCTCCTCCATATCCTCGACATCGACCGCGTATCCGGCGACGCCTTCTTCGCCTAGCGGCAAGTCGCTGATCTTGAGCATTCGCCGCTGGCCGTCGATCGTGGCCGCGACCATCCGTTCGATCGGCAGCGCCTTGGCCGCCGACTGGAGCGCGATTTGCGGCGCGCTGAGCCCGTCGACCGGCTCGACCAGTTCTGTGCCCTTGGCGACGACGGCCTCGGCGCTATCACCGCCCACTGCGCTGACATAGGCGCTGTTCACAAGCTGGAGCGCGCCGTCGGGACCGCGGAACCACATCGGCATCGGCGCGGCTTCGATCAGCCCGACCAGCGCCGCGAAATCGCCGCGCGCGCGCGATGCTTCGGCGCGCAGCTTGACCAGTTCGCTCTCGCTGTCGCTGAAATCGAACACCCAGACCAGCGCGGCGCCGCCGGGCGAGACCTGCGGATCGGCAAGATGCCCGCGCAGTGCGAGACTGCGCCGCGACCCACGCGGCGTGGCGACCATCCGGAACGGCGCGGCGGTTTTCTGGGTGCGCCGGACCGCGGCGGTGAGCTCGGCCAGCGCCTCGCTCGTCAGCCCGCCGTCGCGCGCGCCCTCGCGGCCCGACAGTTCGGTGAGGTACTGGGGCACCGCGTCGAGCCCGAGCCAGCCGGCAAGCTTGCCCGGAGCCTCGATCCGCCCATCGGCGCGCACCAGCAGGGGGAGCGCGGGACTTTCGTCGACCATCCGCGCCAGCCGCCGCGCGTTGCGCTGGCCGCCTTCCGCCCGCCGCCGCACCCGCCCAGCGTCGAGGATCGCCCACCCCGCCGCGACGCTCCACGCGGCGAGCAGCAGGCCGACGATCGCCAGCGCGGTATGGGTCAGCAGCATCGGCTCACCGCTATGCGCGGGGGTGGGGGATTACAATTGCCCAGCGTAGATAATCCGCGCTGGAGCTGTTCCCGGCCGGACGAGGTCCCCGCCTTCGCGGGGACGCAAGATCAATAGCGGTAGTGGTCGGGCTTGAACGGGCCTTCGATCGGCACGCCGATGTAGCCGGCCTGCTTTTCGCTCAGCGTGGTCAGCTTCACGCCGAGCTTGGCGAGGTGCAGCGCGGCGACCTTTTCGTCCAGATGCTTGGGCAGGACGTAGACTTCGTTCTTGTAGTCATCGCCCTTGGTCCACAGCTCGATCTGGGCAAGCGTCTGGTTGGTGAAGCTGGCGCTCATCACGAAGCTGGGGTGGCCGGTGGCGCAGCCCAGGTTGACCAGGCGGCCCTTGGCCAGAATGATGATCTGCTTGCCGTCGGGGAACTTGACCAGGTCGGTGCCCGGCTTGACTTCGCTCCACTCGTAGTTGGACAGCGCCGCGATCTGGATCTCGCTGTCGAAGTGGCCGATGTTGCAGACAATCGCCATCGGCTTCATCGCGCGCATGTGATCGGCCGTGATGACATCGGCGTTGCCCGTGGCGGTGCAGAAGATATCGGCGCGGGTGACCGCTTCCTCCATCGTCACGACCTCGAAGCCCTCCATCGCCGCCTGCAGCGCGCAGATCGGATCGACTTCGGTGACCATCACCCGCGCGCCGCCGTTGCGGAGCGACTGGGCGCTGCCCTTCCCGACATCGCCGAACCCGGCGACGCAGGCGACCTTGCCCGCAAGCATGACGTCGGTGGCGCGGCGGATCGCGTCGACCAGCGATTCCTTGCAGCCGTAAAGGTTATCGAACTTCGATTTGGTGACGCTGTCGTTGACGTTGATCGCGGGGAACGGCAGCTCGCCCTTCTTGGCGATCTCGTACAGGCGGTGGACCCCGGTGGTGGTTTCCTCGGACACGCCCTTGAGGTTCTTCACGGTCTGCGTGAGGTAGCCCGGGTACTTCTTGATGAACGCCTTGAGCGCGCGCTGGAACTCGATCTCCTCTTCGTTCTCGGGCTCACCCAGTTCGGCACCGGCTTCGAGCTTGGCGCCCCACAGCGCGAACATCGTGGCGTCGCCGCCATCGTCGAGGATGATGTTGGCGGTGGTGCCGTCGGTGTCCGCACCCCAGTTGAAGATATCGCCCACGTAGTTCCAGTACTCGCCCAGGCTCTCGCCCTTGATCGCGAACACCGGAACGCCGGTGGCGGCGATTGCCGCGGCGGCATGGTCCTGCGTCGAGAAGATGTTGCACGTCGCCCAGCGGACGTCGGCACCCAGCGCGGTCAGGGTTTCGATCAGCACCGCGGTCTGGATCGTCATGTGGAGCGAACCGGTGATCCGCGCGCCCTTGAGCGGCTTGGATGCGCCGAACTCGTCGCGCAGCGCCATCAATCCGGGCATTTCGGTTTCGGCGATGTTGATCTCGGCGCGGCCAAAGTCGGCGAGGCTGAGATCGGCGATGACATAATCGGGTTTGGCGTCGAGGACGGTGGCCACTGGTAATCTCCTATGGATCGATCGGGCCACCCGCACGCTGCGCTGTTCGTTCGCGGCGTGCATATAAGGCGGGCGGCACCATTGCTGGCGCCGCCCTAGTCGCTCGCATTTTCGAAGGCAAATATAAAGATATCTTTATATGACCTTTCGGTCGCAGCCCTTATTTCGGTCTAGCGGTGCGCCAGCACGCTCGGCGCGCTCGTGGCGGAATCGCCGAGGAGCTGGTCGGCGGCTTCCTCGAGAGCGTCGGTCCCTTCCATCTCCGCAAGTTGGTTGGCGACCATCTTGAGCTCGTGACAGCCCAGCCAGGGATGGCCCAAACCATAACGATTGGCCATCGTCGTGCTCAGCCGGTCGAGCGCGCGATTGGCGCCGCCGTCACCGAACTGCTCCGCCATCCCGGCGCGCAGGATCCCGTTGGCGTGGTTGAGTTCGCGCATGTGCGCGGTCGTAAACCGCCCGTAATCGGCCTGAAAGTCATCCGCGCCGGTGCGGCAGCGCAACGACGTGACCATCAGCATGATGTCGAGCCGGCGCAGTTTCTCGGCGCCGCCACCGTTATCCAAACCGCTGGCAGCGGCCGGAACCGAGGCAAGCAGCGACACCGCGGCGAATCCCGCCGCGCAAAATTTTACGATTCCCATTTGCAGTCTCCCGACAGGACCCCTTCCTGTTCGAGCAAGCTGCGCCGGTGTGCTTACTTTGACTTCAAAACCTGCAGTAAAGCGAAATTTACCATGGCGACCCGTTGCAGCGATGCCACGCCTTCCGGTATGCGCAACGGCAGATACGGAAATTCTTCCGGCGAAAGGTGCCCGACATGACGATTGCAGTAGGCGACAGGATCCCCGACGTGAAGCTGGTCAAGGCGACCGCGCAGGGCCCCGAAGCGGTTCAGTCGAGCGAATACTTCAAGGGCAAGCGCGTCGCGCTGTTCTCGGTGCCGGGGGCTTACACCCCGACTTGCTCGGCCAAGCATCTCCCCGGCTATGTCGACAAGGGCGGCGAGCTCAAGGCCAAGGGTATCGACGAGATCGCCTGCACCGCGGTCAACGATGCGTTCGTGCTCGGAGCCTGGGGCAAGGATGGCGGCGCCAGCGACGTGACGATGCTCGCAGACGGCAACGCCGATCTCGCCGAAGCGCTGGGGCTGACGATGGACGGATCGGCGTTCGGGCTGGGCAAGCGCGGCCAGCGTTTCTCGATGGTCGTCAACGACGGCGTGGTCGAGCAGCTCAATGTCGAGGCACCGGGCGCGTTCCAGGTGAGCTCGGCCGAACACATGCTCGGGCAGCTTTAAGCCGATGTGGCTGCAGTTGGCGATCAAGGCGCTCGTCTCGGGCGCGTTGATCGCCGCTGCGTCCGAACTGGCGCGTCGCAACCCGGCGTGGGGCGGCCTGGTCGCGTCGCTCCCGCTCACGACGCTGCTGGCCCTGTTGTGGCTGTGGCGCGATGGACCAGACGCGGCGCGCGCAGGCAACTTCGTCACCGGCACGGCGTGGTACGTGATTGCCGCGTTACCCGCGCTGTTCCTCCTGGGCCTGCTGCTGCGGCGGGGCGTGGGACTGGCGCCGTCGCTGGCCGCCGGGATCGGCGCGGCATGGCTGGGCTATTTCGTGCTCGGCTGGGCGGGCAAGCGCTGGGGTCTGCCGGTTTAGGGGTTCAAGGTTTGGGCGCGCCCGGAACCCTGCGTCCCAGCGTTTGCGGGGATGACGGGGGGAGAGCGGCCGCAAATAGCGCTATCGTCATTCCAGTAAACGCCGGAGCCCAGAGCGAGCGCATCGCCCCTCGATCGGCTGCCGCTTCTATCTCCCCAGCCAGAGCCGCACCGCGAAAGTCCCCGTCACGACCATCACCAGCAACGCGGCAAAAAACACCGTCGTCCAAGGCACCAGCCCGACCGCATCGGGATTGCTGCGCCGCATTCGCCGGGCATCGCCAAGGCGTGCACCGATCGCCACCGCCAGCGCCGTCACGCCGATTGCTGCCAGCACGTAGTAATCGTCGTACACCCGTTTGCCCCAGCGACCCTGTCCGCAGGTGGCGACGAGCCGGGCGGATGCAAGCCCCGGCTTGCGCTGCGCCGCGCGCCACTTAAGGCAGCGCCATGCTTCCGCCGCCGGTTCAGCGTCCGCTTTTCGCCCTTGTCCTGCGCTTTGTCGCGGGGATCGCGCTGGCGAGCACCATCGCGCTGGTCAAATATATCGCGCAAGGCGGCATCCATCTCGCCGAGATCCTGTTCTGGCGCCAGATCGTCACCGTGCCGCTCATCCTGGGATACTTTGCCGGCCGCGGCGAAATGGCGCGCCTGCGCACCGACCTCCTGCCCGTCCACGGCCGCCGCGCGGCGATCGGCGTGATGGGCATGTTCCTCAACTTCGGCGCTGCGATCCTGCTGCCACTGGCCGAATCGACCACGTTGGGCTTCACCACGCCGATTTTCGCGGTGATCCTGTCCGCGCTGATCCTGCGCGAACACGTCGGCCCGGTGCGCTGGCTGGCTGTGGCATTGGGTTTCGCCGGCGTGCTCGTGATCGCGCAGCCGGGGCAGGCGCACATGCCCCCGTTCGGGACGGCGGTCGGGCTAAGCGCGGGACTGATGGTCGCGCTCATCAGCATTCAGGTCCGCGACCTTGGCCGGACCGACGAACCGCTCAGCATCGTGTTCTGGTTCGCCGCGCTCAGCAGCCCGATCCTTGCGCTGGCGATGCCGTTCGTGGCGCAGGCGCATTCGCCGCGGCAATGGCTCCTGCTCGGCGCGCTGGGGGTGCTCGGCTGCGCGGCGCAGCTGTTGCTTACGGCGTCGCTCCGCGTCGGCAAGGTCGCCAGTGTCGTGGTCATCGATTACACCACGCTGATCTGGGCGACGCTTTATGGCTGGCTGATCTGGGACCGCCTCCCCGGTTTGGCGACATGGCTCGGCGCGCCGCTGGTCATCGCCGCGGGGGTCGTCATCGTGATGCGCGAGCATCGCCTGAGCCGCGCGCCAAGCGAACCGCAAGTCGCGGCAACGGCTGCATAACCTTACCTGGCCGCCTTGGCCGCCTTGCGCGCGCGTCGCTCCCGCACGATCAGCCAGCTCAGCAATCCCAGCGGCCCGGCGAGGAAGGTTGCCAGTAGAAACGGCACCTGGACCACCCGCGAAAACCCTTTGGCATCGGCGTCGCGTGCGATCCACAACCCGGCGAACAGATCGAGCGCGAGGTAGTGGGTCCACCCGACCACCAGCCCGCCGTCCGAAGCGAACAGCGCGCGGATCCCCGGGATCGAATAGTTCGTCAGACCAGCGCGCGCCGCGCCCGCAATCTGCACCGAATCGGCGGCGCCAGAAACCACTGCGACCAGCATCGCGGTGTAGGTCAGGCACAGCAACCCAACGCCAAGGTACAGCACCGCCGCGAGCACGAACGCCCGGCGCGGCAAAGCCACCAGCAAGGTCCACGCGGCCAGCGCGATGAGGTTGGTCAGCCCGAACAGCGAAGTCCACATTTCAGGCCGCCACGGGAGGCTGTGCTGCCAGCGCGGCGCGGGCCCGGCGCCACAATTCGATCCGCTGTGCGACAATCATGCCCAGCGCAAAACCCAACGCCGCGTCTGTGGCCAGCAGCGCTCCGGCCGAGGCCGCCGCGCCCTTCGCACTTGCCGCGGGGGTGGGCGCGGCGATGCGGCGCACAATCATGATCCCGAAGATCAGCAGCAGCGCCGCGGGCGACTGGCGCACGCTGATCTGGCGGGTTACCGGATCGACCTCGAGCCGCATCAACCGGGCGCGCTGCCAGCCGACGACGGCCCCGATGACCACGCCGCCGGCAAACAACATCCAGCCATCGAACACCGGGGGCATCGCCGCCAGGATGCCAATGACGATCGCCGAATAGACTGCCGGCAATATCCACAGCGTTCCCGGGCGAAACGGCCGGGCACGCTTCAGCCCGCGCAGGCGCAGCGCCATCACGATCGCCAGCACCACCAGCGGCAGCACCGTCGGAAGCCAGGATGGCGTGTCGTTCATCAGCTTCCGCCGATTTCGCTGAGCACGGGTTCCATCGGCGGCGCGGGGGCCGCGCGCCAGGTCAGCACGGGCTTGCGTGCGGCAAGCGTCTCGTCGAGCCGGCGCCGCGGGGCGAGCACCGGCGCGGCCTTGAGCGCGGGATCGCCCGCGCGCGCGCGGCCGGCCAGACTGCGCATTGCGGCGATGAACCGGTCGAGCCCCGCCTTGCTCTCGGTCTCGGTCGGCTCGACCAGCATCGCGCCGTGGACGACAAGCGGGAAATAGACCGTCATCGGGTGGAAGCCCTCGTCGATCAGCCCCTTGGCGATGTCGAGCGTGGAGAACCCCTCGGCCATCCCGGTGTCGCTGAACAATGCCTCGTGCATGCACGGCCCGGCATCGGCGAACGGCGCATCGAGCACATCCTCGAGGCTGCGCAGGACATAGTTGGCGTTGAGCACCGCGTCCTCGGCAACCTGGCGCAGGCCGTCGGCGCCATGGCTGAGGATATAGGTCAGCGCGCGGGTGAACATGCCCATTTGGCCGTGGAACGCCGCCATCCGCCCGAAACTGCCCGGGTGATCGATCGCCGCTTCCTCTTCCTCGACCAGCCGCATGGTGCCGTCTGCCTGCCGCTCGACGAACGGCAGCGGTGCGAACGGCGCGAGCGCGGCGGACAGCACCACCGGTCCCGATCCCGGCCCGCCGCCGCCGTGCGGGGTCGAGAACGTCTTGTGCAAATTGATGTGCATGGCATCGATGCCGAGGTCGCCGGGGCGGACCTTGCCGACGATGGCGTTGAAGTTTGCGCCGTCGCAATAGACGAACCCGCCTGCGGCATGGACTGCGTCGGCGATCGCCTTCATCTCGGGCTCGAACAGCCCGCAGGTGTTGGGATTGGTAATCATCACCGCAGCCACATCGCATTTTTCCGGCCCACCCGCCCCGAGCCGCGCAGTCAGCGCCGCGAGATCGACCCGCCCCGCGGCAGTCGCGGGAATGTTCTCGACCCGGTAGCCCGCGAACGCCGCGGTTGCCGGATTGGTCCCGTGCGCGCTTTCGGGCACGAGCACGACCTCGCGCGCGTCGCCCGCGGCCTCGAGCGCGGCGCGGATGCACAGCAAACCGCACAGCTCACCGTGTGCACCGGCTTTAGGGGTCATTGCGACCGAGTGCATCGCGGTGAGCGCGGTGAGCCAGTGCGCCAGTTCGTGGATCGTCGCATAGGCTCCCTGCACCGTCGACTGCGGCTGGAGCGGGTGGATATCGGCGAACCCGGGCAGCCGCGCGATCTTCTCGTTGAGCCGCGGGTTGTGCTTCATCGTGCAGCTGCCGAGCGGAAACGGGCCGAGGTCGATCGCGTAGTTCTGGCGACTGAGACGGGTGTAATGGCGCACCGTCTCGGGCTCGGTCAGCCCCGCCAGAGCGAGCGGCGCGGCGCGGACGTGCCCCGCCAGTGCTCCGGAAACCGCGCCGGGTTCCACGTCGAAATCGACCCCGCACTTATCCATCCCGCCAATCTCGAAGACCAGCGCTTCCTCGAGCATCAGCCCGCGGTCGCCGCTGACCGTCTGCGGCGCTTCTCCGCCACTTTCGCCCTTGTGGGGACGCCAGCCGGAGGGGTTGAGCGCGTTCATGCGGGTACTCCTGCAAGCGCTGTCTCGAGCGCGGTCGCCAGTGCCTCGATATCCGCGTCGGTGACCGTCTCCGTCGCGGTCAGGAGGAGGCCGGGGGCAAGTTCGGGATTGTCCGGATAGAGCCGCCCGAGCGACACTCCGCCAAGCACGCCGGCATCGGCCAAATCGCGCACGGCATGGCGCGCATCGGTCGGTAGAACCAGTGTCAACTCGTTGAAATAACTATCGTTAAGCACGCTAACGCCAGGAATTTGCGCCAAACGCTTGGCCATCGCGCGAGCCCGCGCGTGGTTGATCCGCGCCAGCCGGTCGAGCCCGCTGCCGCCGAGCAGCGTCATGTGGATGCTGAATGCCAGCGCGCAAAGTCCGGAATTCGTGCAGATATTGCTCGTCGCCTTTTCGCGGCGGATGTGTTGCTCGCGGGTCGACAGCGTCAGGACGAAGCCGCGCTTCCCGTCGGCATCGACCGTCTGCCCGCACAACCGGCCAGGCATCTGCCGGACGAACTTCTCGCGGCACCCGAACAGGCCGAGGTAAGGCCCGCCGAAGTTGAGCCCGACTCCGATCGACTGCCCCTCACCCACCACGATATCGGCGCCAAGCTCTCCCGGTGAGCGCAGCAGGCCGAGCGCGACGGGTTCGGTCACCACCGCGATCACCAGCGCGCCCTTGGCCTGCGCCGCCGCGCAGATCGCGGCAATATCGGGAATCCGCCCCAGAATATCGGGGTACTGGACCACGACGCAGCTCGTCGCGTCATCGATCGCGGCAATTGTCGCGGTGTCGTCGGGCGTGGCTTCGAGCACGGGCGCGAGCGTTTCGAGCGTATCCCCGGTGAACCGCGCCATCGTTCGCGCGGTCGCGACATAGTGCGGGTGAACCCCGCCCGAAAGCACCGCGCGCCCGCGTTTGGTCACACGACCGGCCATCGCGATCGCTTCCCAGCACGCGGTCGAACCATCGTACATCGAGGCGTTGGCGACATCGGTCCCAAGCAGCCGCGCGACCTGGGTCTGGAATTCGAACAGCACCTGCAACGTGCCTTGCGCAATCTCGGGTTGATACGGCGTATAGGCGGTGAGGAACTCTCCGCGCTGGATCAGATGATCGACGCTGGCGGGAATGTGGTGGCGATACGCACCCGCACCGATGAAGAACGGGGCGCTGCCCGCGCTGAGGTTTTGCTGTGCGAGCGCGCTCATATGGCGCTCGACCGCCATCTCGCTGGCGTGAAGCGCGAGCCCGTGGACCGGTCCATCGAGCCGCGCCTCGGCGGGCACATCGACGAACAAATCGTCGACATGATCCGCGCCGATCACGCCGAGCATCGCCGCGCGATCGTCTGCGGTCAGGGGAAGATAGCGCATCGTATCAGAGACCTGCCACGTATTGATCGTAAGCTGCTTTATCCATCAGCGCATCGAGTTGCGCGGCATCGGACAGCGTCAACTTGAACAGCCAGCCGCCGCTTTCGGGGTCGGTGTTGACCAGTTCGGGTGCTGTTTCGAGCGCCGGGTTGGCTTCGCTGACCGTGCCACTGACGGGGCTGTATACGTCCGACGCGGCCTTGACCGAATCGACTACCGACGCCGCCTCACCCGCGGTCACGCCCTCGCCAACCGCGGGCAAATCGACAAAGGTGATGTCGCCTAGCTGGCCCTGGGCAAAGTCGGTGATGCCGACCGTTCCGCTGGTCCCCTCGACCTCGACCCACTCATGATCCTTGGTGAAATAGCGGGTCATTTGGCGGCTCCTTTGCGGTGGTAACGGTGGGGAACGAAAGGCAAGTTGACGATCCGCGTGGGCAGCAGCTTGCCGCGCACCTCGATCGCAACCTCGCGCGCGCCGATCGCGCCGCTTTCGATATAGGCCATCGCAATCGGCCGCTCGAGCGTGGGCGAAAAACCGCCCGAGGTGACCGTACCGACGACTTGTCCGCCGACGACGACACTGGCGCCCTCGCGCGCGGCCTGGCGGCCATCGAGCTCGAGCCCGACGCGGCGACGCGGCGCGCCTTGGGCGAGCGCGCCAAGGATGCGCTCGGCTCCCGGAAAGCCGCCCGAACCGCGGCGGCGCTTGTTGATAGCGAACGACAGATCAGCCTCCACCGGATCGGTCTCGGGCGACAAGTCGTGGCCGTACAGCGGCAGCCCCGCCTCGAGCCGCAGCGAATCGCGCGCGCCCAGTCCGATCGGTTTCACCTCGGCCTGCGCGCAGAGCGCATCGGCGATCACGGTTGCAGATTCGGCGGGGACCGAAAGCTCGAAGCCGTCTTCACCGGTGTAGCCCGATCGGCTGATCCACGCGTCGACGCCCGCGATCTTGTACGCCGCGCCGGTCATGAAGGTGAGGTCGGCCAGCGGTTTGTCGCCGGTCACCACGCGCTCCAGTGCCGTGAAAGCCTCTGGCCCTTGCAGCGCGAGCAGCGCGCTGTCTTCCAGGTGATTGATCGTCACGTCGTCAGGCAGAAATTCGCGCAGGTGGGCGATATCGTCCCACTTGGTCGCACCGTTGACCACGAGGTAGAATCCCTCGCTCCACCGCGTGACCATCAAATCGTCGAGGATTCCGCCGTTCTCATCGAGCAGCAGCGAATAGCGCGGCGCATCCTCCTTGAGCGTCGACAGGTCGATCGGCAAAACTGCCTCGATCGCCGCCTCGACCCCGAATCCGGAGATGTAGAGCTGGCCCATGTGGCTGACATCGAACAGCCCGGCATGGGTGCGCGTCCAGCCATGTTCGGCGAGGATGCCCTCGTATTGCACGGGCATTTCGTAGCCGGCGAACGGCACCATCCGTGCGCCGCGGGCGCGGTGCCAGGCGTCGAGCGGCAGGACGAGCGCCTCGGGCGGTTCGTCGTCGGCGTCGTTTGCGGGAATATCGGTAAATTCGGTCACACGGGCGCTCCTTGCGCAGCCGGATGACTACGCGCAGCGCCCCCTCTGTCACGGAAACCTGAGAGCTTTCCCCGGCAATCGGCCAGGTTACCCCTTCGGTGGCACCGCCGCTAACGACGGGGCGCTTTCCAGAGCATCGCTAACGACCCACGCGGTCCATTTTGCCTGAGAGATTCCGGGGCGGTTGCTCCTTCGGCGTCCGGAAATCCAACCCTTGCGGGGCGAATCGCCGGAACTCTCCCGCGCGGTCAGCGACGCCTTGGCAATGCCGTGCGGCTACCGGCGAGTCAACGCGCGTTCGCGGTCGCGGCGCGCGGCGCGCAGGAGCGCATCGTGCTCGTGGTTGAACCGGCCCGCTGCCTTCTCCTGCGCCAGGCCGAGGATCGCTGCCGCCACGATATCGGCGCGGATCGAACGGTAGCGGCGATATGGACCGTGGAGCACCGCGTCGGCAAGCGGGCTCGCGATCATGCCGAGCCGTTCGCCGATCCGCAGCGGCCCGCCGCGCGCACCCTTGAGCAGGCCGGGGCGGACGATGTCGAGCCGCGCAAAGCCGATCTTGCCCAGCGCCGCCTCGACCTCGCCCTTCACGCGCAGGTAGAAGTTGCGGCTCGCCGGATCGGCCCCGACCGAGGACACCACTACCGCGTGCGTCGCGCCCGCGGCTTTGGCAGCACGCGCGCAGGCCAGCACGAGCGTCTCGTCCACCGCGCGGAATGCCCCTTCGTCCTTGCCCGCAGCACGCCAGGTCGTGCCCAGCGCGCAGACGAATACCTGCGGGCGCGCCGCGGCGATCGCAAGGTTCCAGCCCGCCGGATCGGCAACGAGCAACTCCATCCGCGCACCCTCGGGCAAGCGAACTTCGCGCCGCGCGATAGCCGTCAGGCGCAGGTCGCTGCGCCCGGTGCACGCCTCGATGACCTCGCGCCCGACCAATCCGGTTGCGCCGACCAGTGCGATCCGCAGCGGCTCAGACATTGCTCAGGCCTTCAGGGGCCGCGCCAAATATCGCGGCATAAGCGCGGATGGCGAAGCGGTCGGTCATCCCGGCGATATAGTCCGCGATGTGCCGGCTGCGCGCAGGCTCGCTGGCAGGTATCGCCGCGCCCCAGCCCGCGCCGAGCAGACCGGGATCGGCGCGGTATGCGGCAAACAGCTCAGCGGTGACTTCCTGCGCGCGCGCGGCGGTGGCGTTTTGCTCGGGGTGGTAATAGAGCTTGGCGTACATCAGGGCCTTCAAGCGGCGTTCGTCGTCGGCCAGCCCGGCGGAGAACCCGGCACTGGCCCCCGCCGCGGCGCGCACATCTTCGGCGCAGGACATCCCTGCCGTCCTGCGCCGGGTTTCGGAAATGACGTCGTTGACCATCATACCGATCTGGCTGCGGATGAGTTCGCGCAGCATCCGCTCGCGGGGCGCGGCGGGAAAGCGCCGCTCCACCGCGCGCCACTGGTCGGCAACGAAATCGAGCGCGAGCAGTTCGTCGAGCCCGAGAAATCCGGCGCGCAGACCGTCGTCGATATCGTGGTTGTCGTAAGCGATGTCGTCGGCGACCGCGGCGACTTGCGCCTCGAGACTGGGCCAGGTCGGCAGCGCTAGCGGATACGACGCGTCGAGCTCGGCCAGCGCCCACGGCGGGGCCGAGACCGGTCCGTTATGCTTGGCCAATCCCTCGAGCATTTCCCAGCTCAGGTTGAGGCCATCATGGCCGCAATAGGGGCTCTCCAACCGCATCAGCGTGCGCAAGGTGTGGGCGTTGTGATCGAACCCGCCCTGGTCTGTCAGTGCGGCGGACAGCGCATCCTCGCCGGCATGGCCGAACGGCGGATGGCCGATGTCGTGGGCCAGGCACAGCGCTTCGGTCAGGTCTTCGTCGAGCCCGAGCGCGCGCGCGATGACCCGGCCGATCTGCGCGACTTCGAGGCTGTGGGTCAGGCGGACGCGGTAGTGGTCGCCGTCGGGGGCGATGAACACCTGGGTCTTGTGGCGCAGGCGACGAAACGCGATCGAGTGGATGACGCGGTCACGGTCGCGCTGGAAGTTGCTACGCGGTCCGCGGGTCGCCGCCTCGTCGACGCGGAACTCGCGCCCGCGCGATGCCGCCGGGTCGCTGGCGAGCGGCGAGCGGATCACTTGGCCTTGGCGTCGCCGAGGATCCACGCTGCCGCCGCCTCGCAGTGAATCCGGGTGCAATCATAGATCGGCAGAACGTTGGCATCGACGTCGACGACCATCTCGAGCTCGGTACAGCCGAGCACAATTGCTTCGGCGCCCTGCCGTTCGAGGTTGACGATGATCGTCTTGAGCTCGCGTTCGGCCTGTCGCGTGGCTTTGCCCTGGACCAGCTCGTCGTAGATGATCCGGTCGAGCGTATCGACGGTCTCGAGCGCGGGCGGAAGGAGTTCGATATCGTGGGCGACCAGGCGCTCGCGGTAGAAATCGTCGACCATGACGTTGCGGCTGCCGATGAGCGCGGCGCGGCTGACCTTGTCGCTGGCCATGCGCACGCCGACCGTCTCGGCGATGTGAATGATCGGAATGGTCACCGCCGAGGCAACCGTGTCGTACACCTTGTGCATTGCGTTCGAGGCAATGACGAGCGTTCCTGCACCGGCCTGCTCGAGCCGCCGGGCCGATGCGACGAGCACTTGTCCGGCGCGGTCCCAGTCGGCCTTGGTCGAAAGCCGCGCGAGGCTGGTGTAGTCGAGGCTTTCGATGAGCAGCGGCGCGCTGGCTTGCGCACCCCGCGATGCCTGGACCAGCCGGTTGAGATGCTCGTAGTATGTGCGGGTCGAAACCCAGCTCATCCCGCCGATCAGACCGAGTGTATTCAAGAGGAAATCTCCGAGGATGGGTCGGCCGCGGGGCGCCACGGCAGCGCGCGCGTTCTAGGTGAAGCCCCCGCCTGCGTCCAGCAAGCGCGCCCGGTTCATCGCAGCGGCGGCGAGGTGCCATCGGCGGGCAGCGCCGCGAGCCACGGCTGGAGGTCGCCCAGCGAGGCGCCGACAGCCTCTTCCATCGGAATGTGCCCGATCCCCGGGTAGACTACGAATTTTGCGCCGGGGATGTGCGCGGCGAACCACTTCCCCGCCTCGAGCGGGATCAGCGGGTCCTTCTCGCCCCACAGGATCAGCGTTGGAACCGTGAGCGTTGCCACGCGCGCGGCATCAACGGGTCCGGGATAAGCGCCGAAGCGATCGATCGTGGCCTGGCGGTTTCCGGGATACCGCAGCAGTTCCCAATAGCGATCGACCATGGCCTCGGTAACGATCGACTGGTTGCCCACGGTCTGGCGCAGACTTTGCGCAATCAGCGAGCGCGGCGTGATCGTCCGCATCAGGTTGCGCAGCACCGGCAGCCGCGCGATCTTGAAGCCGATGTTGCCCTTGGGCTTGCCGCGCACTGGCGCGCCGCCCGCGTCGACCAGGACAAGTCCACGCAGTCGCTCCGGATGCGCCAGCGCGTAATGAAGCGCGATCCCTCCGCCCATCGAATTGCCGGCCAGCACGAAGCGGTCGACACCGAGCTTGGCCGTGACCTGATCGAGCGTATCGCCAAAGGCGTCGAGCGAATAATTGCGCGAAGGATTGGGACCGGTCAGCCCGTGCCCGATCTGGTCATAGCGCACGACCCGCCAGGTTTTGGAAAGCTGCGCGGTCCACGCATCCCACGTATGAAGATCGGCATTCGAGCCGTGCAGCAGGACGATCACCGGGGCGCCGCGCGGGCCTTCGTCGCGCAGGTGTACGGTCAGGCCATTGCCAAGCTGAAGGAACTGCGACGGCGGTGCGCCGTATTTGGCGCGCATCGCGGCGGGATCGGTATCGGGGGTTTGCAACGTCAGGAACGCGATCATCAGCAAACCGAGAACCGCCAGGCCTGCCGCCGTCAGAAATTTACGCATCGAAACCCCCCGCTATTTCGCTCCCTTTAGCGCGGCGATCCACGCGCGGACAGCGGCAACACCTGCCGGATCGACGATCGTCTTGCCCAGCTCGGGCATGGCGACCCCGCTCTCGGTGCTTTGCATGCGGTAGGGCATGATCGAGTGATCGGGATCGCCGGGGACGACATCGAATTCGAACGTCCCGGCCCCGCGACCCGCCGCGACCGGACGCTTCACGATCCCCAGGTGTGCAGGATCATCCTGCTGCCAGCGCAGATCGAGCCCGGTGTTCGAGGCCGAGCCTTGCGGGTTGTGGCAATGCGCGCAGTTTACATCGAGATAACCGCGCGCGACGGCGGTGACCGGGGCGGAAGATCGCGCCTCCCACAGCGGAAGCGATGCCGCGACCGCGGGCACCTTGTCGAGCCGCCCGGCGCGAAGTTGTTCGGCCAGCCACTGCGGTGCCAGGTTGCGGGCCTTGGGCCCGATCGGGGTCACCACCCCGGCAATCGCGTGGCATTCCTTGCACTGGTTCTTGTTGGGCACGGCGTAGTTGATGGCCTGGCCGGCCGGGGTCGTCACCGGAATACGCCGCCCGCCCAGCGCCAGCCGGGCCTCGCGCTGATCGGCGTCCCAGACATAGGGCAGCGCGATCCAGCCATCGGCGCGGTGGAGCAGAACGCGCGTTTCGATCAGGCGGCGGGTGCCGGCGGACCCGGGAAACGCAAAGGTCTTGATCAGCGCCGCGCCGACCGGAAGATCGAGCAGACCCTCGCCTGCGGCCTTTGCCGCGGCGCCGGCGGGAAGATACAGATAGCGGAGCTTCTCCGCACCATCGGACCACAACGGCGTATTCAGCCGGTACGGGGTCACCCGCGCCGACGGGCGCTGCGCCGGTGCGTCGGCGAAAAAGCCGTAAGCGGAAAGCGTCGCGGGGAAGCCGGCGCCGAGGACCACGGCGTCGTTGACCGATCCGGCAGGCGCGGCAATCGGCGCGGCGGGGAGCGTCGCCCCTACCGCTGCCGCTGCGCACAGCATCGCGCCGCCCAGTAATGCGCCGCGGATCACGGGAGGATCCGGGCATCCAAGGCGGCAGGCGCGCCCAGGCTGGCACGCGCCAGCGCCCCGGTCGGCCGGGTCAAGCGCGCGATCCGGGGCTGTGCGGTATCGGCTTGCGCGCCGACCTTCGCCAATCCAAGCGACATCACCCGCAGGGATGGGTCGACCGAGATCGTCTTGGCAGGAACGCCAAGCCCGTCCCACAACACGGGCGGCAACGCCCCGCCAAACGCGGCGAGCATTTGCTCCTTGCCGGGCAATTGCGGATCGGTTCCCCCACGCGCCACAGTGTTTGCGCCGATGCGGACGTTACGCGGCAGCGGGTTGTAGCGGGGATCGGTATAGGGTCGCGGGTAAGCGACGACGAGCACTTGCGCGGTGGGATTGTCTGCCAGCTGGTTGTGCTCGGCGGTGACGCCATCGTTGGCCATGATCATGATCCCGGTGCCCCGGCGGACCGCGGCGACGATGTTGCCCTTGGGCGCGAAGTTGACCGTGTCGTTGCCGACGATCAGGTTGTTTTCGATCAGCACATTGCCCCCGCCCATTATAGGCAGATTGGGCAGATCGAACACGAGGATGCCGCCGGTGTTGCGGGTGACGAAGTTCTCGGCAACCAGCGCGTTGCGGCTGTTCTCGATCTCGATCCCGGCGACGTTGCCTTGTGCCACGGAATTGCGAACGGTGATGTCCTTGCTCTGCCCGACGTAAATGCCGGCGTCCGAAGCACCCTGCACCGCGCAACCGTCGATCAGCACACCGGTGCTTTCGACCGGATAAATCCCGTAAGCGCCGTTGCTTTCCTTGGAACCGCCGGTCCACGTCACCCGGACGCGATAATACACGATGCGGTCTGCGCCCTTGGATTTGACCCCGTCGCCCTTGGCATCCTCGACCGCGAAATCGCGTAAGGTGACATCGTCGGAGGTGACCAGCAGACCCTCGCCCGCGCCGGCCTGCGCCGCGAAATCGAGCACCGTTCGCTCCATCCCCGCGCCCCGCACCGTGACCCCGTTCACATCGAGCGAAAGTCCATCGTTGAGGAGGAACCGTCCGGCGCCAAGCTGGACCGTGTCGCCGGGAACAGCAGCGATCAGCGCCTCCTGCAGCCGCTGCTGCGCCCCCTCGCCCGCCTCGACCTTGAGCGTGGCGGCGTGGAGGGGGCCGGCAACCGTCAGCGCGGCAGCAGCAGTGGAAGCGAACAGCTTGAGATGTTTGTGCATTCGCCGATCATGCCCGTGACAACTCAGGTTCGCAATCGAAACTAGTGCGCCAGGGCCTTGTTGATGTCCTCGACCATCTTTTTGGCATCCGCGAGCAGCATCATCGTCTGGTCCATGTAGAACACATCGTTATCGACCCCGGCATAGCCGACCCCGCCCATGCTGCGCTTGATGAACATGATGGTCTTAGCCTTCTCGACGTCGAACACGGGCATGCCGTAGATCGGCGAGGTCTTGTCGGTCTTGGCGGCGGGGTTCACGACATCGTTGGCGCCGATGATGAACGCGACGTCGGTCTGCGCGAATTCGCCGTTGATGTCCTCGAGTTCGAAAACGTCGTCGTAGGGCACGTTGGCTTCGGCCAGGAGCACGTTCATGTGCCCCGGCATCCGCCCTGCGACCGGGTGGATGGCGTATTTGACCCGCACACCCCTCGCTTTGAGCAAGTCGCCCATTTCGCGCAGGACGTGCTGCGCCTGCGCCACCGCCATGCCGTACCCGGGGATGATGATGACCTGCTCGGCCTCGCCCAGCAGGAACGCGGCGTCCTCGGCGCTGCCGCGTTTCCACGGGCGCTGTTCCCTGGCCTCGCCGCCATCGGCAGCAACCGCGCCGAAGCCGCCCGCGATCACGCTGATGAAGCTGCGGTTCATCGCCTTGCACATGATATAGCTGAGGATGGCGCCCGACGATCCGACCAGCGCCCCGGTGATAATCATCGCGGTGTTGTGGAGCGTGAAGCCCATCGCCGCCGCCGCCCAGCCCGAATACGAATTGAGCATCGAGACGACGACCGGCATGTCCGCGCCGCCGATCGGGATGATCAGCAGGAAGCCGATCGCGAAGGCGAGCACGGTGACGGTCGCTATGACCCACAGCCCTTGGTCCTGCGTGAACCACCCGATTAGCCCGAGAATTGCGGCGAGCGTGGCGAGGTTGATGACATGGCGCCCCGGCAGCATGATCGGCGACCCGCTCATCTTTCCCGCGAGCTTGAGGAACGCGATCACCGAGCCTGAGAAGGTGATCGCGCCGATTGCGATGCCAAGCCCCATCTCGACGCGGCTTTGCGCCTCGATGACCCCGTCGGGACCGGCGATTCCGAAGGCCTGCGGGTTGAGGTATGCAGCCCAGCCAACCAGCACTGCCGCCAGCCCGACGAGCGAATGGAACGCCGCGACCAGCTGCGGCATGTCGGTCATCTTGATCCGCCGCGCGGTGATGATGCCGATCCCGCCGCCGACCGCAATCGCCGCGCCGATTTCGGGTAACGAGGCAAGGCCGTGGGTCAACAGCGTGGTAACCACCGCGATGCCCATGCCGATCATGCCGTAGCGATTGCCGCGCTGCGACGTGCTTGGCGACGAGAGTCCGCGCAGCGCGAGGATGAACAGCACCCCCGCGGCGAGATAGGCCAGCGCCACCCACGGGCTGACGCTCAACCCCCCCGCGGGGGCTATGTCCGAAAGTATGTAGTCGGTATGCACCGCGACCGGCACAGCGCCGCTCACTTGGCTTTCTCCGCAGGCGCGACCGGCACCGGCCGATCCTTCTTCTTGTACATCGCCAGCATCCGCGCGGTGACCGCGAAGCCGCCGAAGATATTGACGCTCGCCAGCGCCACCGCGATCAGCCCGAGCCAGTTCGCGTATCCCGATCCCGCCGCCGCTGCTGCAATCAGCGCGCCGACGATGATCACGCTCGAGATCGCGTTGGTCACCGCCATCAGCGGCGTATGCAGCGCCGGGGTTACCGACCACACGACGTAATATCCCACAAAGCAGGCCATGACGAAGATCGAAAGCGTGGAGATGAAGTCCATATTCTCAGTGTGCCTCCCCGGCACGGGGAGGGGGACCGTCCGCAGGACGGTGGAGGGGGCTCGCGGCTCGCGCGGCGATGGCGGCAGCGGTTCCGGCCGCATCGGCGAGCACACGCTGCGATGAGACGCGGATGACCCTGAAGCCTGCTGCTACCAAATATCGGTTGCGGTTGTCATCCCGCGCCGGGATATCGCCCATGTCGTGAACGATGCCCTCGACCTCGACGATTACGCGCTCCGACAGGCAGCAGAAATCGACCACATACGGTCCCACCGGATGCTGACGGCGAAATTTGAGACCTTCGGGACGAAGACGAAGCGCCTGCCATAGCAACCGCTCGGGGTAATTCATTTCGCTGCGCAATTTCCGCGCGCGATACACCACCGGGCGCTGCGTAGGGGGCGATCCCCCACCACCACGCTGCGCGTGGTCCCCCTCCCCGTTTCGGGGAGGCACAGCGCAGCCACCGCTCAACCCAGCAGCCTCTCGTTCACAATCTTGCCGCCCCGCGTCAGCCGCACCGCGTTGCCGATCTCTTCGTCGAGCACCGGGCGACCAGCGTCCTTGTCCCAGAACGCGCTGAGGAAATTGTACAGGTTGCGCGCGTAAAGTGCCGAGGCATCCGCGGCCAGATGCGTGGCGGTGTTGCTGAAGCCGATCACCTTGACTCCGTGCCGCTCGACGACCTGATCCGCCACCGAACCTTCGACATTGCCGCCCTGCGCCACCGCCAGATCGAACACCACGCTGCCCGGTTTCATGCTCGCGATCTGGGCGTCGGTGATCAGGCGCGGCGCGGCGCGGCCGGGGATCAGGGCGGTGGTGATGACGATGTCCTGCTTGGCGATGTGGCCCGAGACCAGTTCGGCCTGCGCCGCCTGGTA
>JANXSP010000110.1 GCA_025356575.1 Novosphingobium sp. | reverse complement strand
GGAGATTTTCTCGAGCGCATCGGCCAGGTCGCGGTCGCAGTTCGAGCCGGGGAACGTGATCACCGCGGCGCGAAAACCGCTCATGCCGCCTGCTCCGCTACCTTTTCGATCCGGTAGTTCTCGATCACCATGTTGGCGAGCAGCTTGCGGCACATCTCGTCGAGCGCGGTGTCGCTGGTGCCGTCCGCCACGTCGAGCTCGATCAAGCGCCCGGCGCGGACGTCGTTGACTCCGGAAAAGCCGAGACCCTCGAGCGCGTGGTGGATCGCTCGCCCTTGCGGATCGAGCACACCAGGCTTCAGGGAAACCGCGATCCTGACTTTCATGCTGAGCCCTCCATAGGCGCGCCACCGGTGGATGTCGCGCCTATGGCGGGGTGCGCGCCGGGCCGCAAGAGCACGCAGGGGGTCAGGCGGCGGCCGGCACCCAGTTTCCGTGGAAGCCGGGGGGAATGCGGTGCGGAATATGCACCACGGCCTGCGGCGTCCCGGCAAAGTTCTGCGCGTCGATGATGACCAGTTCGCTGTGCTGGTCGTTGGTGTCGACGACGTAGCCGATCAGCCAGCCGGCATCTTCGGCCCCGTCGCCATCGTCGCGCGGGACGAACACGAACTCGCCGGGGACCCGGCCAGCGCCGAAATCGTGAACCGCACGCGTGGCTGCGGTGAGGTCGTGCTTGAACATCCTCGTCTCGTTGAGGAATGCCGCGTCACCGCCGTCGGGAAGGGCGACCGTATAGGCAAAGCGGTAAGGCTTGCCGATGTACTCTTCGTTGGGGCGCGGGAATTCCTGCGCGGCCGCATCGATGACGCGGCGCTCGACCGGAACCGAGATCGCGCCGGGCGCGGGATCGATCACCCAGCGTTCGAACGGGCACGCCTGCGACGAGGGTCCGATCGCGCTGTCGGCGAACATCCGGTCATGCGCGCAGACGTCGAGGAAGACCTTGCCGTCAGCCTCGAACGCATTGGCCGGGTGGAACACATAGCACGGAGCGACATCGCGCCAGATCACCTCATGCGCGCCGCCTTCACGCGGGAGCAGGCCGACGCGCGCGCGGTGTTCCGGGTTCCAGCGGAACGGGAAACCATGCCCCGCCAGTACCGCCTTCATCGAGAACGTGACTGGCAGGTCCATGATGATCACATAGTTCTCGGTGATCATGCAGTCGTGGATCGAGGGGCCGTTGGCGACCTTGATCCGCAGCTCGCGGCGGACTTTTCCTTCGGGCGTGATAACCACGTGGCGCACGTGATCGGGGTCCATCGCATCATAGCAGATCGCGTGGAATTCGCCGGTCGCCGGATCGCGGTGGGGATGCGCCGTGAAAGCACCGCGCAGGGTATCGCCGAACGCATCGTGGGCGATCGTTTCAAGATCGTCGCCGATGATCACCGGGTTCGCGCTTGCCTCGACCAGGGCCCGGATCTGGCCGCCGATGCTGGCGACGTTGGTGTTGACCGAATGGAACGTGCCGCGGCGGGGACCGGGTGCGGGCTCCTCGCCCAACGCCTGCGATACCGGGGTAGATCGGACCCAGCGGTTGCGATACCACTGGGCCTCGCCGTCCTTCAGCCGAACGCCGTGGACCATGCCGTCTCCGGTGAACCAGTGGTATGCGGCGGGATTTGGCGGAGCCAGCGGGTTGGGGCCGATCCGCAGGTAGCGGCCGTCGAGCTGCTGCGGGATCGTACCCTCGACGCGCATGTCGGTGATCGTGGTTTCCTCCGCCATCGGGGTGTGGATACCGGTGAGAAACGGGTTGTCGCCTTCGGCCGTGATCCGCTTGCGATTGAAATCGGCGACCACGCCGATGCCCTTGGTCACGGTGCTGCGGATGAGGGTCTCGATCCCGGATGCCATTGCGCGGTCCTTTTCGGTTGAACTTCGAGTCGTTATGTTTACGGTGCTAACATGCCAACCAAAGCTAACACTGTCAACATCGACAAGCGCTATCATCACGGCGATGTTCGCGCAGCGGTTTTGGCGCGCGGGCTCGCCCGGCTTGAGGAAGCGGATGCCGCGGCGCTCTCGCTGCGCGAACTGGCGCGCGAGGTCGGAGTCAGTGCGCCCGCGCTCTACCGCCATTTCCGCGACCGGGATGCGCTTCTCGATGCCTTGGCGGGCGAGGGTGCGGCGCAGCTTGCTGTGCGCCAACGCGCTGCCAGCGAGCGCGCCGGGGGGGGCGAGGCCGGGTTCACCGAATGCGGGCGCGAATACGTCCGCTTCGCGCTCGGCGCTCCGCACTTGTTCAAGCTGATGTTCGCGCGGCTCCCACCTCCCGATCACGGCACCAACTCGATGGGCGCGGCGGTCGCGTTTCTCCATGACAGCATCGCCGATTGGCTGCCCCCCGGTGCGCCCGACGAACGCCGCAAGATCGCTGCGATGTATTTCTGGTCGCTGGTCCACGGACTGGCGCTGCTGATGCTCGACGGCCAGTTGCCGGCCGATCCGACATTGGTCGACCGGGTCATCGGGCGCGAAGGTTTCGGCGCTGCCTTTCCCCCGCCGCTGGCGCTGGCGCCGCAGAGCCGGCCCTAGCTCACCGCGAGCGGCGCGCTAGCGCAGGGGCGCGACTGCCGCAGTGGGAAGAACGAGGATCTCCACCATCCGGTCATCGATGAGATAACGCGCCGCTGCGTCGCGGATTGCCGCGATATCGATCGTGTCGAGAACCCGCCGCGCCGCGAGCGCATCGGCGACGCTTTGCGGCTCGCTTTGCGCGCGCTCGGCCACTTCGATCCATCCGCGATTGGTCTTGAGCCGGCTATCGAGCGCTTCGGCGAGCGGTTGCCGCGCGCGGAGCAGCGCATCGGGCGAAACCGGCGCATCGCGCAGCGCCCTGACGGTCGCGGCAAGCGACGCGCGTGCGGCGGCAAGCTGCGCGACGTTGACTTGCGCGGTCACCGCCATTGTCCCGTAGCCGGTCCATACGTGCGACGTCTCGCTGCTCGCGCCAGGCGAATAGGCGGCCCCGAGCGCCTCGCGCAGAGTGTCGGTGAGCGCACCCTGGAGAACCCGTTGGAGAAGCGCGAGGGTTACGTCGGCACGCACGTCGCGGTCGTCACGGGTCGGCCAGGTCAGGCGGATCAGCGCCTGGTCGACCGGGCCCGTGTGGCGCAGGACATGGAGCCCGCCGTGCGCTGCAAACGCGCGCTGGCGTTCGCCCGCATAAGCGCGGAAATCGGGCTCGCGCGCAGGAAGCGCACCGAAAGTCTTGGCGACCGCCGCGATCGCCGCCTCCTCGTCGAGGTCGCCGACCAGAGCGAGCTCAATCGCGCCGTGCGCCAAGCGGTCGCCGATTGTGCTGCGCAGGTGCGCAAAATCGAGCGCGCGATATGCCGCCTGCGGCTGGAGAGTAAAGCGCGGGTCATGGTCCGAGAGGATGCCGCCAACTGCCGCGTTGAGCGCGCTTTCCGGACTGGCTCCGATCTGCGCGAAATAGCTGTTGATCCCGAGCCGGTAGGGCTGCTCGCCTTCGGGACGATAGCCCGGATCGGTGACCAATGCCGCCATCACTTGAAGCTGCAGCGCGAGATCGCGGGGGGTGGTCGCGGCGCCCGCGGCGAAGGTATCGCCGGCGCTGGCCAGGCCGGTGCCAACCGTCCGCCCGCTCAGCAAGGTCTGGAGCGCATCCTGACTATGCTTGCCGAGCCCGCCGGCGGGAAGGAAAGGAGCCAGCTCCACCGCCAGCGGATCGTCCCGCGATGCCAGCATCCGCCCGCCGTCGAGGTTGAAAGCTACCCTGATCCGCCCGTTTTCGAGCGCGGTCTGTTTGAGGTTGAGGCGAACCCCGTTGGCAAAGCGGATCTGACGGATCCCGAGCAGCGGCTCGCGCCGGTCCGCAATCACGGTGCCCGGCGGTCCGAAATCGGTATATGCGAATGTAGCGGACGCGGCCTCGGCGCCGTCGGGCGGGGCGGAGGCCAGGCCGGCGTTCCATGCGGCGCGCAGGGCAGCTGCGCCGCCTGTCGGGGCAAGGCGGCCCTGAAAGCGCAACGCCGGACGGTCGAGCGCCAGCGCCTCGCGCTTCAGTGCGGCCAGGACGCGGGCAGGGGTGACCGACGGAATGAACGCCTCGAGCCGTGCGAGCGAACTTTGCGGGGTCACCGGAACGCGCTCGTCATGGAGCAGCGCGAACACTGAACCGAGCAGCGCATAGTTGCTGCGGGTTGCAGCGGCGGCTGCGGAATCCTGGTTGGCGGTGCGGATCGCGGCGATCTGTTCCGCAACTTCGGCTTCAGTGAAGCCTCGCGCCAAAGCTGCGCGGTACACCGCCGCGGCAGTCGCGATCCCGCGCTGCCACTTGCCCTCGATGGTATCGACGATGAGCTGAGTCGTGCGGCCCGCCTTGAACACTTCCGCGGTGCCGAAACCAGCGTCGCGAAACGCCGGGTCCGACTGGCGCGAGAGCCGGGTAAACCGGCGATTGACAATGGCATAGCCGACTTGCCGCAACAGGTTCGCGTGGCGGGTGGCAACCGTATCGCGCTCACCCAGCCAGCGCCCGTTTTGCGATGCGGTGACTCGCTCGGACAGACCGGGATCGCTGAAAATGTCGGTGCGCGGCGACCTGCGCTGGTCGAGCGGACCGGGACCGGGCTGCGCGGACGCCACCTGAGCCTGCCAGTCGGCGAAGCGCCCGGTGATCGCCGTTTCCACCGCCGCTGCATCGAAATCGCCGATCACGACCAGCGTGGTGCGCGAAGGCACATAGAGCCGGCGCCAGAACGCTTTGAGCGTTTCCGCCGTGGCGCCGCGCAAGGCCTCGTCGGTCCCGATCGGCAGCCGCCTGACATAGCGCGCACCGGGGCTGGTAAAGGCGATCTGGTCTTCGAAGTTGCGCCGCTGATAGCCATTGCCATCGCGCATCTCGGACAGCACCACGCCGCGCTCGCGTGCTACTGCGGCGGGATCGAAGGTCAGCTCGCTGGCGGTTTCGCGCATCAGCTTGAGCGCGGTGTCGAGCAGCGCCGCGTCGGTCCGCGGCAGGTCGAGCGAATAGACTGTCCGCTCGAACGAGGTCGAGGCGTTGGTGTCGGCCCCGAACGCCAGCCCGTCGCGCTCGAGCAGATGGACCATCTCGCCTTCGGGGATATGGGTGCTGCCGTTGAATGCCATGTGTTCGGTAAAGTGCGCAAAGCCGCGCTCGTTGTTGCCCTCGTCGAGCGAACCGGCAGCGACCTCCAGCCTGACGATCGCGGTCTGGCGCGGGCTGGTGTTGGCGCGCACGACATAGCGCATGCCGTTGGCCAATTGCCCGAAGCGGTAATCGGGATCGACCGGGACATCGCTTCTGGCCAGGACCGGGAAGGGCGGCGGCGCGGCTTGGCCAGCGGATTGCGGGCGCAAGCCCGGCGCAGCGCAGCCGGCCAGCGCGACCAGCGCGGCGAGCGTTAGCGCGCGCAAACCCGTCACCGAACGTGAGCCTTCGAAAAGCGTCGTTACTTGCCGCGCAGTTTGCGGTGTTTGGACAGGTCGAACACCTCGCCCGGACCGTTGTCGTCCTGCAGCAGGCCGAGCCGGCGTGCGACTTCCTGATAGGCTTCTTCCTCACCCCCGAGATCGCGGCGGAAGCGGTCCTTGTCGAGCTTTTCGCCCGTCGCCATGTCCCACAAGCGGCAACCGTCGGGGCTGATCTCGTCGGCCAGGATCACGCGGCTGTAGTCGCCATCCCAGATCCGCCCGAACTCGAGCTTGAAATCGACCAGGCGGATATTGATCGCGGCGAACATTCCGCACATGAAATCGTTGATCCGGATCGCCATCGACGAGATGTCCTGCATCTCCTCGTTGGTCGCCCAGCCGAAGCAGGCGATGTGCTCCTCGGCGATCAGCGGATCGCCCAGCGCGTCGTCCTTGTAGTAATATTCGATTAGCGTGTGCGGCAGCGGCTCGCCCTCTTCGATCCCCAGTCGCTTGGACAGCGATCCAGCGGCGACGTTGCGGACCACGACTTCGATCGGAATGATTTCGACCTGGCGGACAAGCTGCTCGCGCAGGTTGAGCCGGCGGATGAAATGCGTCGGGATGCCGATGTGCGACAGGCGCGTGAAGACGTGCTCGGAAATGCGATTGTTGATCACGCCCTTTCCGTTGATCGTCCCGCGCTTCTGCGCGTTGAATGCAGTGGCATCGTCCTTGAAATACTGGATGATGGTGCCCGGCTCGGGACCCTCGTACAGGATCTTGGCCTTGCCTTCGTAGATCTGGCGGCGGCGTGACATGCGTGGGCGTTCCCGGTGTGAGCGGCGACCCGGATTCGGGACCGCGCTGAAATGGCAAACCCCGGAACCGCCGCGCCGCCACTGCGACCGCGCCCGGACCGGGGTATTGCACCAAGCAATAGGGCAAAACCCAGGTGGGCGCAATCGAACTGCCGCGCTGCCCTTGCATAAATGACACAGCTTGCGACGAAGCGTCATAAAATTCCAAAGGCCGTTGACGTGGCGCACTAAACCACGCATTTCGGTGTTCCCAAGCCCGCGCTTCAGACGTGGCTGGGAAGGGAGAGACCGATGACCAAGATTCAGCTTCACGCGGCAGCTTCGTTCGCAACGATCGCGCTTGCTTCGTTGGCCAGCCCCGCTTTCGCGCAAAGCGCCGCGCCGCAAGTCGCCGCAGCCGATCCCGTCCCAGAAGCGAACCGCGAAATCGTCGTCACCGGATCGCTGATCCGCGGATCGAGCGAAGAAGCACCCGCTCCGATCGATGTGATCTCTGCAGAAGAGCTCGCGCGGCAAGGTTCGCCAAGCGCGATCGATCTGGTCAAGAACCTGCCGACCTCGAACGGGGTGATCGGCGACGCCAACCAGTTCGATGCGCGCTCGCAGGGCAACGAAGGCATTGCCTCAGTCAACTTGCGCGGGCTTGGCCCGCAGCGCACGCTAGTGCTGCTCAACGGCCGCCGGATCGTCACTTCGGGCGGCGGTGTCGGCATCGTCGACGTGAACCTGATCCCCTCGGCGGCGATCGGCCGGGTTGAAGTGCTCAAGGACGGCGCTGCAGCGACGTATGGCTCGGACGCGATTGCCGGGGTCGTCAACTTCATCACCAAGACGAATCAGGACGGGTTCCTGGTTTCGGGCGACTATCGTTTCATCCGCGGATCGAAGGGCGATTACGGCGGCGCGATCAGCCTCGGCAAGAACTTCGACGGCGCCCGTTTCTTCGTCTCGGCGGGGTACCAGAAGCGCAACGAACTGCGTGCGACCGACCGCAGCTTCACGGTCCAGCCCTACCCCACCAATCCCGGCGGCGGGTACACCGGGGGCGGCAACCCGGGTAACTTCGATTTCAACGGCTTTGCCACATACACGGATCCGTTGACGGGCACTGCCTATGGCGCGGTCAACTTCATCCGCGATCTCGGGTGTACCGCGCTCGGCGGTTACCGCAGTGCGACCGGTTCGACCGCAGCAGGCCCGGGCAGTGCGGTCGTCGATCGCTGCTTCAACAATTTCGCGCAGTTCGATAACCTCGTCGAGCCCGAAGATCGCTTCCAGATTTATGCGGACGCGCAGTTCGACCTGACCGACCACGTCAACTTGCGCGTGCAAGGTCTGTGGGGCCACAGCACCACGCGGATCACGACCTCGCCGACCTATCTTCCGACGATTGCACCGTCGGCAAATGCAGCATCGGGCGGAGCCGGGTTCTTCCAGATCCCGACCTATGCGCCCGCGCTCAAGGACTACTGTACCGTTTACGGCGCGTCTGCAGGCTGCTCGGTCGACACCGCGGGTAATCCGACCCAGCCCGCGCTGGCGTTTCCGGTCCTGTTCCGCCCGGCGTTGCTCGGCGGAAACCCGCTCTATCGCGGAAAGAACGGCAACGATCGCGGGTCTGCGCCGTCGAACCGCCTATCGGACGAGTTTTTCCTCAACGGCACGCTCTCATTCGAAATCACCAACGACATCCATCTCGATACCAACGCGACCTACAGCGAGTATCATCGCGTCGTCGCCGGGACGGACACCTTTGGCGATCTGTTGCAAAACGCCTTGGCAGGGTTCGGCGGACCGAATTGCGCTTTTGCAACGCCGGCTTCGCGCAGCAACCTTTCGGCCGCGCAGGTCGCAGCCGTTGCCGGGACCAACGGGTGCACGTACTTCAACCCGTTTTCGACCGCGGTTGCGGGCAATCCGGTGACGGGCGCGACCAATCCCAACTATGCCGGATCGCGCAGCACCAACGGATTGAGCACGGCTCCGGGCGCTGGTCTGATCAACGACGTTGCGACCATCGACAACTTCTTCCAGCAAGAACTCAAGACCACCTACGTGACACGTGAACTCGTCGGCGACTTGGTCCTGTCCGGCAAGAGCGGTATCGAACTGCCCGGCGGCGCGCTCGCCTTCGCAATCGGCGCACAGTACCGCAAGGAATTCTACAGCCGCGTCAACGGCCCGCTGAACAACCTTGCCCAGTATCCGTGCCCGGGCACCCCGCTCAACCCCAACGCGACATGCTCGCCGCAAGTGGGCTCGCTCGGGTTCCTTGGCACCAACTTCAATTCGTTCGCCACAAGCGAGGTCAAGTCGCTGTTCGCCGAACTCCAGATCCCGCTCTTCGATGCGCTCGAAATCCAGGCCGCGGCGCGGTATGAATCGTATAACGGCGGCGTGGGATCGACCTTCAACCCGCAGGTTCGCGCCAAATTCCAGATCACCCCGTGGCTTGCGGTGCGCGGTGGAGCGGGTTCTACCTTCCGCGGGCCCCCAGCGCAGAACCTTTCGAGCAATGCAACTACGTTGCAGGTTATCGGTACCTCGTTTCGCGCGGTCGATATCAACGGCAACCCCAACCTTCGTCCCGAAAAGGCCAAGACCTACAGCGCAGGGATCATCGTCGACACCAGCTTCTTCAAGGCGAGCGTCGATTACTTCCGCTACGACTTCAACGGCCCGATCGAGGGTGAGCCGGTGCAGGGCATCGTCACCGCGCTGTTCGGCGTCGCCGGTAATTGCACGAACCCGGCTTATGCAGCGCTGGCGGCACGCTTCACGTTCACCGGGGCAGGCTGCGGAATCGGCAACGTTTCCAGGTTGCGGACGCTTGCCATTAACTCGGCCAACGTCAGCACTTCGGGTCTGGATTTCCAGGCCAGCATCAACCACGATTTCGGTGCGGCTCGGGTAATCGTCGGCGCTGCCGGTACCTACATCATCAACTACAAGACCGGCGACATCACTGTCGAAGGGATCGTGGTTCAGCCCAAGTTCGATGCGGTCGGCCTGCTCAACTACCAGACCAGCGCCTATCCGCTGCCCCGGCTCAAGGGCAACGCCTACATCGAGGGCGATTTCGGGCAGGCATCGCTGCGGGTTCAGTTGAACCATATCGCTGGATACACCGATCAGCGCGGTGCCGCGACGTTCGGTCCCAACTTTGGCGCACTGGCCGGGGCCGCAGTGACCACGGGCAAGAACATCAAGGCGTTCGATACCGTGGACGCCACGTTCCGTATCAACCTCAGCACCGGGACGACTTTCGCGGTGTCCGCGCTCAACATCTTCGACAAGGATCCGCCGTTCGCGCGGCTCGATTACAACTACGATCCGTTCACCGCGACGCCGCTGGGCCGCAACTTCAAGGTCAGCGTGTCGCAGAAGTTCTGATAATTCGAAACGTCACGCGGGGGGCGGTCGGCACCATGCCGGCCGCCCTTTCGTTTGCCCGCAATTGGCGCTTGGGCGACGGCTCGGCGCACGCTAGTCATCGCGGATGAAGCTGCGCCGCAAGCTCGATAGCCAGCCCAACCCGACCTTGCGCTCGGCGATGCAGCGCTCGCAATCGGGCCCGACCGTGCGCACCCGCGGCAGTATGCCCAACCGCCTCGCCGATGGCTATCACACCCTCATGCGCGCCAGCCCGGGCCGCGTCGGACTGCTGTTCTCGGCGTCATTCATCGTCTTCAACCTGATTTTCGCGGGACTGTTCTGGCTCGACCCAAATGGGCTTTCGGTGCCGCACGAACATACCGCGATGCCGCGATACTGGCGCGATTTCTTCTTCAGCGTGCACACCGTGGCGACGATCGGATACGGCAACGTCTTCCCCGTTTCGACCTACGCCAACATCGTCGTCGTGTTCGAGATCACGCTCGGCATCGCACTGTTTGCGCTCACCACCGGGATTGCCTTCGCGCGGTTCTCGCGGCCGACCGCGCGGATCCTGTTCAGCCGGGTCATGGTCGTGCGCGATTACGACGGGGTGCCGACGCTGATGTTCCGCGCCGCGAACCAGCGCCACAACCTGATCTTCGAGGCGGCGGTGCGGGTCTCGCTGCTGGCCGACGAGGACGTGGCGGGCACGCGGATGCGGCGCTTTCGCGATCTCAAGCTGGTTCGCCACAGCAACCCGGTGTTCCTCCTGACCTGGACGGTGATGCATCCGATCGACGAGGAGAGCCCGCTGAAGCCGTGGCTCGACAATCCCGAGACCAGCGGCAATGCCGAGATCATCGCGGTGCTTTCGGGCACCGACGATGCCAGCGGCCAGACAATCCACGGCCGCTGGGCATATTCGGCCAGCGACATCCGCTGGGACGCGCAGTTCGAAGATATCATCGGGCTGGGCGAGGACGGCGTGCGGACGATCGACTACACCCGCTTCCACGATACCGTGGCACCGCGTTGACGACCGCGGCGGCGGCGAACCCGCGGCGCTACCTGCCGTTTATCGTGGCGACGATTTTCATCGATGCGATCGGGTTCGGGTTCATCATGCCGGTTCTGCCGCAGTTGCTGATGCGCGTCGGCAAGATGGATCTGTCGGGCGCGATCTCGGTGGGCGCGACGATGGGGCTGGCGATGGCGATCGCGACGTTCTTCGCCTCGCCGATCCTGGGCAACCTGTCCGACCGGTTCGGCCGCCGGCCGGTGCTCCTGATCGCGCTTGGAGGGTTGTCGTTCGACTATCTCCTGATGGCGCTCGCCAATACGCTGCCATTGGTGTTCATCGGGCGGATCGTCTCGGGGATATTCGGCGGAAGCTACGGTCCAGCCCAGGCGGCGATTGCCGATATCACCCCGCCCGATCAGCGGGCACGCAACTTCGGTTTCGTCGGCGCCGCGTTCGGGGTTGGGTTCGTGATGGGTCCTGCGATCGGCGGGCTGCTCGCGGTGTGGGGCGACCGTGCGCCGTTCTACGCCGCATCGGCGCTGGCTGCGCTCAACTTCGCCTACGGGTTGTTCGTGTTCCCCGAAACGCTTGCGCAGGGCCAGCGCCGCGCGTTCGATTGGCGCCGCGCCAACCCGCTCGGCGCGCTGCAAACGGTCCGCGCCGCTCCTGGCATGGCACGGATCGCGGTGGTGCTCCTGCTCTGGCAGATTGCCAGCCTGGTCTATCCGCTGGTGTGGAGTTTCTACGGTATCGCCGCGTTCGGATGGTCGCCGGCAATGATCGGCGCGAGCCTGGCGGCTGTCGGGGTGACGATCGCCGTCTCGCAGGCGCTGCTGACCGGGCGGATCGTCAAGCGTTTCGGCGAGCGCAAGGCGGCGATGATCGGCTTGGCCGGAGCGGTCGGCGGGTTTGTTGCCTACGGTTTCGCGACACGGACATGGATGGCGTTTGCCGCGATGGTGTTCATCCTGCTGCAGTCGTGCGTCCAGCCCAGCCTGATGGCGCTGCTCACCCGCCGTGCCACCCCGCAAACCCAGGGCGAAACCCAGGGCATTTCGGCGATGGCAATGGGGCTCGGCTCGATCGCTGCGCCGCTCCTGCTGACCCACACGATGGCGCGATTTACCGGGCCCGGCGCGATCGCCCAGTTTCCGGGCGCGCCGTTCCTGGTCTCGGCGATATTCGGCCTGGCCGCGCTGGCGGTGCTGGCCGCGACGCCGCGGGTGGCGACGGGTCGGGCGAGCGTGGTGCCCGGGGACGGAATCGAACCGCCGACACCATGATTTTCAGTCATGTGCTCTACCAACTGAGCTACCCGGGCATCGCTGCTGCGGCGGTAACCCTGCTGTGTCGGGTCCGGCGAGCGAAGTGAGCGCCGCGTATGCCGAGGCGCCGCTTGGCTGTCCAGCCCCTTATTACGCACTCGGGACGTCCTAGCGGGCGAGCGCATACGCTGCGGTCATCAGCGCCAACTTGCGCCCGACTTCGGCCGACCCGGCGGCGGAGAGATGTCCGGCATCGCGGTAGAGGAAGATATCTCCGACGGCAGCGGTGCAGCGGGCACCCTGGCAAATCGCCGGATCGAGCCACAGCACCGGGACGCGCGGCGCCAGCGCCTGCAGAAATGCGTGGACGTGACGCGAGGACGGCGAACGATCAGCCCACGCGAAGTCGCAGCGCGCGCGCGGCTCGGCAAACAGATCGGCCTTTATCAGGCACCGCCCCAGATCCAGCCCGGTTGCAGGCGGGGGCGAGACGATCACTACGCGCTTGCCCGCACCGCGCAGAAGGTCGGCGGTTTCGCCGATGCTTCGGGCAACCAGCGCGTCCTGCTCGCGCCCTGTCGCCCACCCGCTGCGGCCGTAAACGTCGCTTTCGATGATCTCGTAGGGCGATGCCATGATGACCACTGCAATCTGCGGGTTGTGGACGATCCAGCCCAGGACCGCATCGTTGAACGCGATGCAATCGCGCCACGGGGTGACCGGGCCAACTTCGGCGATTCCGGCGATCGGGGCGCAGTGGCTCTTGGTCATCTGGACGAAGCCGTGCCCTAGCGCGCTCGCCTGCAACGCGGGCCCGAGGTGCATCGCAAAGCTGTCTCCCCACAGCACGGTATCGGGGTTCGCGGTGGTGCGGCATTCGGGGGAGAGCGTGAACGTGCCCTCGCACTTGGCGCTTAGGCCGTAGTTGGGCGCAAGCCGGGTCGCCTCATTTGCCGAAGCAAACGCCATGCCCGCCGGTGCAATGCGCGACGGTGCACCGCCCGAGCGATGCCCGGCGATTCCAAGCGCGACGAACAGCGCGGAGCCAAGCGTCGCTGCCGCAATCACCGCCTTGCGCGTGGGCAGGTACGAGCGCGCCCCGCGGCGCGCGGGCTGTTCGACGAAACGCCAGGTCCAGTAGGCAAGGAGCAGCGACAGCGCCGCCAGCGCCAGCATCAGCCAGGGCGAGGGCTGGGCAAGGTTGCGCAACCGCGCGAACGCGAACAGCGGCTGATGCCACAAATACGCGCTGTAGCTGATCAGCCCGATTCCGGTGAACAGGCGCAGGCTCAGCAACCGAGCGGCCAAGGTCCCCGCCGTGCCGAAGGACAGCACGAGTGCCGCCCCGCCAACCGGGACCAGCGCGTAGACGCTGGGAAAAGGCGTTGTTTCGTCGAATGCAAAGATCGAAAACACGATCATTGCCAGACCAAGCAGGCTCGCAGCGTTGGCCGCGAGACCGGATCGACCCATCCCGCTCTCCCGCGTCGCTGCGCGCCACGCGCAGAGCGACCCGGCAAGCAGTTCCCAGGCGCGAAACGGCGCGAGGTAGAAATTCGCGGTTGGCACATGGCGCCAGCCCCACTCGCTCGCTCCCAGGCTGCCCGCCGACAGCACGGCCAACACCGCTCCGGTCGCGCGCAGGCCGAAGCGGTGCAGGCCGAGCAGGATCAGCGGGAAAACGAGGTAATACTGCTCCTCGACTGCCAGGCTCCAGGTGTGCAGCAGCGGTTTCAGCGCGGCATCGGGTGCGAAATAGCCTTGCTGGATGGCGAACAAGATATTCGACGAAAACAGCGACACTGCCACCAGGCTTTGCGCGAACGACTTGAGCTCGGACGGCAGCATCCACTTCCACGCGAACGGGAGGCAGCAGGCCATGACCACAAACAGCGCGGGCAAGATGCGCCGGGCGCGCCGCTCATAGAACTGGGGAAGCGAAAACGTGCCGCGCGCCATATCGGCAAGAAGAATGCCGGTTATCAAATAGCCGCTGATGACGAAGAACACGTCGACCCCGACGAACCCGCCGCTGACGATGTTGAAACCCGCGTGAAGCAAAATAATCGGGATGACCGCGATCGCGCGCAATCCATCGATCTCGCGCCTATGCTGCAAAGTCGACCTTCCCCCCGGTGCTTCCAGGTTCCGCACCCGCGCATGAACTTGCATGCGAGAATGCCAGGCGGTTGTAAAAGCTAATCCAGCGTTGAGGTCCCGTCGCCATCCATGCCTGGCACGTCGGGATCGGCCGGCGAGCCCTTGAGCGCATAGCCATCGTCGAGCCAGCGGACCAGATCGCGGTCGCGGCAACGCGCCGAACAGAACGTCGTGAAATCGGGATGGCGCGGCTTGGCGCAGATCACGCAGCGACGCACAGGAGAAGCGTTCATAGGGCGATCGCCTGCACAAACCCGGCCTCGGGCGCAAGCGCGTTTTCGGGGGAAAGGCGCAGCACACGACCGGTGCTGCGGGTGAGCTCGGCCTGCCATTGCGAGGTAATCCGCGCGATCACGCCGGGCGCTGCGGCGATCAACAAGATGCCCGGTTCGGCAACGCGCTCGGCCCGGCGCAGGAGGTGGCGCGCGGCACATCCCAGCGGATCGTGCGCCGCCGCGGCAAGCAGCGAAGCGCGCTCCAGCCGCGCGACGATCTGAACGAACCCGAATCCGTTCATCGCGGTGCGTTCGTGCGGCCACGCCGCCAAGGCCTCGGTTAGCGCTTCGTCGACCGCGCGCCGGTCCGCCTTGGCGGAGAGCGTCGGGAAGTCGATCCCGATCGAACCGGCCAGGTCGAGCCGGGCAATAGCCGCCGCAATCGCGGGCACCGCCGCCAGCGCCAGTGCGCGCGGCGGCGCGGTGCCGTCGATGTCGATCAGGGTCATCGCCGGGGTCGGGGTAATCGCGAGCGACCCGCCGGAGAACGTCACCAGCCCGTCGCGGACTTCGCCGAGCAGTTCGTCCCAATCGGCCCCGAAATCGCGGACGATCTTCGCGTCCTGGCCTTCGCGCAGAAGCGAGCCCGCCAGACCCAAGGTAATTGGCGGCTTGTCCGGGGCAGGGCGCGCGAGGGCCAGCTTGAACCGCCCGCGCTCGGCCAGCGCCGGGCGGGTCACTTCGGTACGCAGCGCCGCACCCTCGCGCGCATCGGCGGGCAGACGATCGATCAGGGCTTCCTCGCGGCCGCCGAAGCGCACCGTGCCGCGCGCTGCGCCCTGGCTCCGCGCGATAAGTACTGCATCGGCGACGTCGCCCGCGGCGATCCGGCCGTGCAACCGGATCCGCGCCCCGGCGATGCTCCCACGGTCGAGCCGCACCGCGCGATCCTCGCCGATGCCTTCCTCGACCAGCCACTCAGCCAAGCGCGAACCCCGCGGCGCGCAGCAGGGCGCGGGTTGCGAACAGTGGCA
>JANXSP010000036.1 GCA_025356575.1 Novosphingobium sp. | reverse complement strand
TCCGCGTGATCCGCCCCGGCTCGTTCGTCGTATGTGCGGTCAGCGGGGCGTCGGTCCCGCTCGATACCTTGCGCTATTGGAGTGTGACCCGGCAGGAGCCCTACGCCAGCGCCGAGATCGCCACGCGCCGCGCACTCGACGCAGGTTGACGCTTTCAGCATGAGCGACGTGCGCTTGCAGGGTGCGCGGGTGCGCGCAGCCGTACGCTGGGCCGTGTGCCGGACCGTGTGCCGGACCGTGTGCTGGGCCGTGATCCTGATGGGCGTTGCAGCCGGACTGGGCGGGCAAGCGGCACGCGCGCAGCGGGCCTTGCCACCAGCCCCGCACTTGCCACCAGCCCCGCGCTAGCCCGCAGCCCCGCGCCCGCGGCTGACTTCGACCCCGCCGATGCCAACGATCGTCGCTGCCGATTTCGGCCTGATCGGGCAATTGACCCAGGGCGGCTGGGCACGCGGGCAGGCACCCGCAGGCACGCACGCGTTGACCGTGGATGGGGTGCCTGTCCCGCTGACCGCCGATGGGCGGTTCTTCCTCGGCTTCGACCGCGATGCGGCAACGTCGCTTCAGCTTGTTGCCGAGTTCGGTTCGGCCCGCGCGGCGGCGCAGCGGCTGACCATCGCCCCGCGCGCATGGCAGATCGAACACATCGCGATTGGTCCGCGCCCCGGCGCCGAGCCGAGCGCCGAATACGAACGCCGCCGCGCGCCCGAACTGGCGCGGATCAATGCCGCGCGGCGGATCAACGCCGATAGTGCGGGCTGGGCACAGTCGTTCATCTGGCCGGTGAAGGGCCGCATATCCGGGCGTTTCGGATCGCAGCGGATCTACCGCGGCACGCCCGGCGCCTACCATTCGGGACTCGACATCGCGACGGGCGCGAGCGGAACGCCCTTCGTGGCGCCCGCCGATGGCGTGGTCGTGCTGGCCGCAGCGGACGCCTTCACGCTCGAAGGCCATCTCCTGATGATCGATCACGGCATGGGCCTCAACAGCGCGTTCCTCCACTGTTCGATGCTGGCGGTGCACGAGGGCGAGCGGGTCCACCAGGGCCAGTTCCTCGGCCGCATCGGGATGACCGGACGCGCCACCGGGCCGCATCTCCACTGGAGCATAAAGTGGCGCGACAGCCGGCTCGACCCGCTGCTGTTCCTCGGGCCGATGTGAGCTGACAGCAAGCGTGGGCAACGCAATGTCGTAACAAATGACACTAACGTAATTATATTACGCAGTCTTATCAGAGTTGTGGCTGGCTTGCCACAGACTGCAACAAAAGTGACCCAAACCCGCCAATAGCTTTGAAACATTCGGCCGCCCACGGGTAAGCGGAACCATTCGATCCCGCACGCGCGATCCAAAGTGCGCGCGGGACATCAAGGTTAGAGCAGACAACTGCCCCACCATTTCGGTCCACAAGAAGGAATTTTTCCGTGACCTCACGCTTCAAAACCACCTTGGCAATCGGCGCAAGCCTCGCCGCCGTCGCGCTCGGCACCTCGCCCGCGATGGCGCAGACGACGACGGCCACCGACGAGACTCCCAACCAGGAGATCATCGTCACCGGTTCGTTGATCAAGCAGAACGCTGACACGACCACCCTGCCGGTTACCGTGGTCACCCAGGCCGATATCGCCAAGACCGGCTTCACCTCGGCCACCGATCTCCTGCAGAACCTGCCAACGCTCCAGGGCTTCGTTCCGGCATCGAGCTCGGTCAACGGCGGCGGCGCGGGCGTCACGACCGCAGCGATCCACTCGCTTCCCTCCAAGTACACGCTGGTGCTGATCGACGGTCAGCGCGTCGCTCCCCAGGGCCTCGGTTCGGTCCAGGGCGGCGGCTTCGGCGTGAACATCGAATCGATCCCGATCGAAGCGATCGACGCAGTCGACGTGCTCCGCGATGGTGCGGGCGCGCTCTATGGTGCCGACGCGATCGCGGGCGTGGTGAACTTCCGCCTCAAGACCGACTACACCGAAGGCAAGGCCTTCGTGCAGGGCGCGCTGCCCGATCATCTGGGCGGCACGAGCTGGAGCGCGGGTATCAGCAAGGGCTACGGCAAGCTGTCGGAAGACGGCTTCAACATCTTCCTCAGCTACAGCCATGATGTCCAGAACCAGCTTCGCGCGTCCGAGCGCGACTCGTCGCGCCAGGGCGCGTTCTTCCCGTTCACTTCGGGCGGAACGAGCTACATCTTCTTCAACCCGACCTCCAATACCGAACCCGCCAACATCACGCTGTCGAGTGGCACGGGCCAAGGCAAGACCTTCAACCCATACTACAACGCGAACCAGAGCTGCGGAACGAGCTTCGCGTTTCCGCTGACCACCGCTGCTGGCCTGAACTGCCGCTTCAACTACGCAGCAACCGTCCAGGACATCCCCTCGACCAAACGCGACAGCGGGCTGATCAAGGTCAGCATCAAGGCCGGCGAAGACGGAAAAGTCTGGATTTCGGGCCTGTTCTCGCAGTTCAACCTGATCGGGCAGTTTGCGCCATCCGCGCAGCCGCTCGGCCTCAACAACACGACACGCTTTCCGGGTCTGTTCAACACCTATGTCGTGCCCTTTGCGGCGGCGAACGGGTACACCGGCACGACCACCGCTACGTTGAATTACCGCTCCGTTTCGGCAGGAGGTCGCGCCGACAATTATGGTGCACGGACTATCCATGCCGCGGCCGGCTACGACGGGGTCATCGGTGGTTTCGACGTCCATCTCTCGCTCGTCAATTCGCACGTTCGTGCGACCGACACGGCCGCTGGCGGTTATACTGACTTCAACAAGTTCTCGGCACTTGTGGCCAGCGGCGCTTACGATCCGGTGACTGGACGAGGAGCCGACCAGCTTGCTTCAGCAATCCTGAACAGCCGGTTCAGCAAAACCGAGTCCGATCTCAAGTCGGCCAATCTCAGCATCGGCCACACCCTGTTCGCGCTGCCTGGCGGCGATGCGCAGATCGCCGTCGGCGGTCAGTTCGTCCGGACCAAGTACAAGGTCGATTACAGCGACCTGATCCTGTCGCAGAGCGGGTTTTCGACCCAACCGGCGAGCGCCAACTACCCGGTCGGCGGCAACTATGGCCAGGTGCCGTTCAATGCCCAGCGCAACAACTACGCAGCGTTCGCCGAGCTCCAGCTGCCGCTTCTGCCGGGTCTCGAAGTGAACGCGCAGGGCCGTTACGACAAGTACGACCGCGTCCACAGCGATGCGGTGTTCAACTCGGCCGCCGATCCTGTAACCGGACTGCAGAACCAGCTGCCCTCGGCCTATCTTGGCAACACGTTCTCGGCATTCACCGGCAAGCTGTCGTTCCGCTATTCGATCGCTCCGGCAATCGCGTTCCGCGGTTCGTTCGGCACAGGGTTCCGGGCTCCTGCACTGAGCGACATCGCTGGCGCGATCACCTTCGGCGGCAGCACCTCGGGTACGTATGCCTGCCCGTTCCCCGGATCGGCCGGCTGCCTTCCCGGCAGCGCCCAGTACGATTTGCTTGCTGGTCCCAACGGGCTCAGCGGCGCGGGCGGTCTGAAGCCTGAAAAATCCCGCAACTATGGGTTCGGCGTTTCGCTGACCCCGTTCCGCGGGGCGTTCATCAACGTCGATTACTGGAATGTCCGGATCAAGAACCAGATCCAGTCGTTCGGTATTGCGGAGGCGGACGGCTTCAACAACCCGACGACCTACGCGGCGTTGTTCGTCAATCCGTACCTCGATCCGGCGGGCTTCAAGACCATCGCTTTCCAGCAACTTCCCTTCAATGGCGGCGAGGCCAAATATTCCGGGATCGACTGGGATGCCGGCTTCACCACGCGCACCGGCCTGGGCAAGGTCACGCTCAACTGGAACGGCACCTACACGCTGACCCAGAAGTACAGCTATGCTGATGGTCAGCCGTTCAACACCGATCTGGGTGTTTACGGGCCTGACCAGCAGGTTGTGTTCAAGGTCCAGTCGAACGCCAGCATCGGTCTTGACACGGATCATTACGGAGCATCTTTGACCGCGCATTATCGCACCGGATATCGCGATCAGGCCTACACCGCGGGCAATGCCACCGTATTCACGAACGCCAACGGCCTGCCGGGTACGCCCATCGACTTTGCCGGACTGAACGTGCCGTCGCACGCGACGTTCGACGTGCAGGGCGTGCTCAAGTTCACCGAGGCGGCAAAGATGACCTTCGGCATCAAGAACTTCACCGACAAGAAGCCGCCGTTGTCGCTGCAGACCGGCGGTGGCGGTAACCAGGTCGGCTACGACGGTCGTTATTACGACATCCTGGGTCGCACCTTCTACCTTCGCGTCGAAACCAAGTTCTGATCCCGACTGGGACGCGTAACAAGAAAGGGCGGCGGACTTCGGTCCGCCGCCCTTTTCTTTTGTGCGCAGCGCGCGCCAGGTCAGACGGCCGAATCCGCGCTTTGATGGATCGTGAGATTGAGCCGCGTTGAGCCGCGGTTATGACCGGAGGTTCTCGGCAGCGCTACCGCTTACCAATGCGACGCATGCCCGCAGCACACAGCAGCAGCGCGCACAGCCGCACACGCGGGATATGTCGAACTTGTAAGGGGGTGCGCCGGCATTACCCGGCGCAAATGCTCAAGCCGCTGCGGCGGCCTTCTTGACCAGCTCGCGCTTGACCTTGAGCGCGCGCTCGCTGAGCTTGGTGTCGGCCACCTTGCGCAGCCAGTTATCGAGCCCGCCGACATGTTCGAC
>JANXSP010000023.1 GCA_025356575.1 Novosphingobium sp. | reverse complement strand
GCTGGACGCCCTTGTTCTTGAACGCGGAACCGCACAGCACCGGCACGAACGAGAAGTTGAGCGTGCCCTTGCGGATCAGCGCCTTCAACGTCTTCACGTCGGGCTCGTCGCCGCCGAGGTAGGCTTCCATGACGTCGTCGTCCTGTTCGACCGCCATCTCGATGAGGTCGGTGCGCGCGGTCGCGGCAGCGGCCTTGAGGTCGTCGGGAATCTCCTCATAGACGAACTTGGCGCCAAGGCTCTCGTCGAGCCAGATGATGGCGCGGTTCTCGACCAGGTCGACGAGGCCCTTGAAGCCACCCTCGATGCCGATCGGGAGGTACAGCACGGCCGGCTTGGCGCCGAGCCGCTCGATGATCGAATTGACGCAATATTCGAAATTGGCGCCGGTCCGGTCGAGCTTGTTGATGAAGCACATCCGCGGCACGCCGTACTTGTCGGCCTGGCGCCAGACGGTCTCGGACTGCGGCTCGACCCCGGCGACGCCGTCGAAGCACGCGACCGCGCCATCGAGAACGCGTAGCGAGCGTTCGACCTCGATGGTGAAGTCGACGTGCCCGGGCGTGTCGATGATGTTGATCCGGTAATCGCCCCAGAAGCAGGTCGTGGCGGCGCTGGTGATCGTGATCCCGCGCTCCTGCTCCTGCTCCATCCAGTCCATCGTCGCGGCGCCGTCATGGACTTCGCCGATCTTGTACGATTTGCCGGTGTAATAGAGGATGCGCTCGGTGGTAGTGGTCTTGCCGGCGTCGATGTGCGCCATGATACCGATATTGCGATACATCGAGAGCGGATGGCTGCGGGCCATTGATTGGATCCTTGATGACGAGAGCGAGCGCGGACGAACCCGGCCCTCTCCCTAGATAGTTACGTTCGTTACCGTTTGAAGACCGTGCTGCTGGCGCCGCCCGATCTCCCCCGGTTTTGGCTTACCAGCGGTAATGCGAGAACGCGCGGTTGGCATCGGCCATCCGGTGCGTGTCTTCGCGCTTCTTGACCGCGTTGCCGCGGTTGTTGGCCGCGTCGAGCAATTCGGCCGAAAGGCGCGCGGCCATCGTCGTCTCGCTACGATTGCGCGAGGCGGTGATCAGCCAGCGGATCGCCAGAGCCTGAGCGCGTTCGGGACGCACTTCGACCGGGACCTGGTACGTCGCACCGCCCACGCGGCGCGAACGCACTTCGATCTGCGGCTTCACATTGTTCAGCGCATCGTGGAACAGCTGGATCGGATCTGCCTTGGCCCGCGTTTCCATGGTCTCCATCGCACCGTAGACGATGCTTTCGGCGACCGACTTCTTGCCGTCCATCATGAGGTTGTTCATGAATTTCGACAGGATCTGATCCTTATACTTGGGATCAGGCAGGATTTCCCGCTTCTCGGGACGACGACGACGTGACATCGGATGAATTCCTTTTCAATTCTTCCCAAACCGCGTCCCCGCGCAGGCGGGGACCTCAGGCGGCGGGGTGCAAAACCAACGTGACGATCGGCCTAGCCTCACGAGGTCCCCGCCTTCGCGGGACGCCCCAAGTGATGGCTCAGCCAAGGGTCACTTCGGACGCTTGGCGCCGTACTTCGAGCGGCTCTGCTTGCGGTCCTTGACACCCTGCGTATCAAGCACGCCGCGCAGGACGTGATAGCGCACGCCGGGAAGATCGCGGACACGTCCGCCGCGGATCAGCACGACGCTGTGTTCCTGCAGGTTGTGGCCTTCGCCCGGGATGTACGAGATGACCTCGCGCTGATTGGTCAGGCGAATCTTGGCGACCTTGCGCAGCGCCGAGTTCGGCTTCTTCGGGGTCGTCGTGTAGACGCGCGTGCAGACGCCGCGCTTCTGCGGGTTCTGTTCCATCGCAGGGACCTTGGACTTGGCCTTCTGCGGGACCCGGCCTTTGCGGATCAACTGGTTGATTGTGGGCATGAAAAGACTTCACCTTGAAACGCAAGGACCAGCGCGGCGAAGTGAAGGTGTGCGGCATCCCGCGAATGCGCCTCAGCGGCAGGGACATACCCCGCCGGCACAATCACGAGCCGAAAACACTCCACCCAGTCGCAATGGCCGGGTTACTTTGACGGATCACGGACCGAAAGGACCGTCGGCCGCCAATGTTCAGCTCTACCGGACGAGCGAACCCGTGCGGCAAGCGCGGGCCGTTAGCGGGCTATCGGGGCGCGGTCAAGCGCACCGCGTTCTGATCGTGTGCGTGCCAATTCGTTCGGCGGCGGTTAAGCTGGCCGGGACCATTGCCAACGCCACTGTTTTCAATCGCTATTTCCAGGATGCCCGTTCGATGATCACTGCTCGCTTGCCCCGCTTGGCTTTTACCCTCGCCCTTGCCGCGGTCGGCGCTGGCGGCGCCGTTCCCGCGCTCGCCGCAGACCCTGGCAAGCGCGCGTGCATCCAAGACGCCCACCGACTGTGCCAGCCGGAATTCAACTCGATGCGCCGCAGCCGGGTCGAGGCCTGCCTGATCGCGAAGATCGACCAGACCTCGGCGATTTGCCATTCGACGATGCTCCAGATCAAGATCCAGCGCGAGGCGGCCGACCGGCTGCGTGCAACGACACCCGCGCCCGTCAGACGCGCGCACTGATCAGCGCTGGGCGAGCGGCTGGCTGCTTTCGAGCGCGCGGTTTTCCGCGCCGATCCGGACATAGAGCATCAGGGCGTTGAGCACTGTGTAGAGGACCGCGATCCAGATGAGTCCGAACACCAGTGGCAACACCGCGATCTCGGCGACCACGACGGCATAGTTGGGGTGGCTGATTAACCGGAATGGGCCGCCGGTCACGCGCTCGGCCCCCGGGACCACGATGATCCGCGTCGTCCAGCGCGTGCCCAGCGTTGCCAGCACCCAGATTCGCAGCGCCTGGAGCACCGCGAACACTCCGAGCAGCGGCAGGTTCACCGGACGTCCGCCGACGAACAGCCATAGCAGGATGAGCCACGACCCGTGCAAAGCGATCATCGCGGGATAGTGTGCCGCGCCGTGTTCGACCGCGCCGTGCTGCATCAGCACCTTGGTGTTGCGCGCCGAGATCACCAGTTCGCTCAATCGCTGGAGTGTCACCAGCAACATGATCACATACGGCAGGCTCATGCAGCGCGGCGCAGGGTCACAGTGCTCGCGGTAAAGCCGGGTCCGAGCGCGGTCAGAACCGACAGCGGCGGGATCTCCAGCCGGCGCAGACGATCGAGCACGAACAGCGCGGTCGGCGCGGACATGTTGCCGTGATCGCGCAGGACTTCGCGTTCGAGGTCGAGCGAACCCTGGTTGAGCGAAAGTGCGGTCTCGATGGCATCGACCACCTTGGCGCCGCCGGGATGGCAGACGAAGCGGTCTATATCGCCCAGCGCTATCCCCTGCGGTCCGAGCATCTCTTCCATCGCGGCGAGCATGTTTTGCTTGGCGAAGGTCGGGATCGCGCGGTTGAGCACGACGCCCAGCCCGCTCGGCTCGATTTTCCAGCCCATGATATCGAGCGTGTCGTTCCACGTCTTCTCGGCGCTGCCGCAGATCTCGACGAAGCCCTCGTCGCCGACGCGGATAACGCAGGCCGCTGCTCCATCACCGAACAGCGCGGTCGAGATGATGTCGGCCTTGTCGACGTTGTCGCCCCGAAACGCGAGGCTGCACAGTTCAACGGTCACGAACAGGACGTTGCTGCCCGGATCGATCCGCGCCAACTTGGCCGCCAGTCCCAATCCGCTGACCCCGCCCGCACATCCCAGGCCGAACACCGGGACGCGGATCACGTCGGTGCGAAAGCCCAACCGCGCCATCGCCCGCGCTTCAAGGCTCGGCGTGGCGATCCCGGTCGAAGACACCGTGACGATGGTATCGACATCCTCGGCAGCCAGGCCGGCCTCGGCAAGCGCCTTTTCAGCCGCTTCGACGAACAGATCGAGCGCGACCTTGAGGTACACGTCCGTACGCTCGGCAAAGCTGTGTTCCTGGCGGTACCAGTCGAGCGGCATTGCGAGTTGGCGGTGGAGTATCCCCGAATTGGCGAAAACTCCGCTCATCCGGTCGAAATCGCGGAAGCTTCCCGCGAACACTTCGCGAACCGTGGTCAGCGCGGTGTCCTGGTCGAGATCGTGCACGGCCGTGGCGGTGGCAAGCGAGAGTATGGAAACCGGAAGGGTCATGACAATCCTATGCGAGGAGCCAACCGGACCGGTGAGCATTGCTCTCGGAAACGATTGATAGTGAGGCGAGTTCCGCTAGCGATACCCGGGTCGCTGGACGCGATCCTTGTTTTCCAGGCCCCGCTTATCCGGAATCGTGCATGAACCAAACAGAAACGACGCTTCGGGCGGTGGGCCGCACCGCTGACGTCCCATTCCGCACCTGGCTGGCCTTTGCGGCGATGTGCCTGGGTATGTTCATGGCCATCCTCGACATCCAGATCGTCACCACATCGCTCCCCGCGATCCGCGCGGCGCTGAAAATCCCGACCGACAAGATGATCTGGATCCAGACGGCCTACCTCACCGCAGAGATCGTCGCGATCCCGCTGACGGGTTATCTGACCCGGCTGATGGGAATGCGCTGGTTGTTCGTTATCGCCACCGCAGTGTTCACCGCCGCCTCGGTCGGCTGCGCGGCCAGCAGCAGTTTCGCGGTGCTGATCGGCTGGCGGGTCATCCAGGGGTTCGCCGGAGGCACGCTCATTCCCGCGGTCTTCTCTGCGATCTTCCTCCTGTTCCCCGAGCGCGCGCAGGGTCTGGCGACGACTATCGCCGGGGTCGCCGCAGTGCTCGCACCCACGGTGGGGCCGATCGCGGGGGGCTATATCACCCAGACCTGGTCGTGGCACTGGCTGTTCCTGATCAACGTGCTGCCCGGTATCCTGGCTGCGACCGGGACCGGAATGCTGCTCAGCGGCAAGTGGAGCGACTGGCACGTTGCCGGGCGGATCGATCTGATGGCGCTGGTGATAATGGCTGCGGGGCTCGTTGCGCTGCAGCTTGGGCTGAAAGACGCCCCCGCACTCGGTTGGGGATCGAGCGGCGTCGCGCTGCTCCTCGGCGGATCGCTCGTGGCTATCGCGCTGTTTATCTGGCGCACCTGGAACTCCGCCGACCCGCTGGTGGAACTGCGCTTCGTCAATGATCGCAATTTCGCGATCGGCTGCGCGCTGAGCTTCCTGCTTGGGGTGGGGTTATTCGGAATGAGCTATCTCATGCCGTTCTTTCTCGGGATTGTGCGCGGCCATGGCTCGCTGCGGATCGGCGAGATCATGCTGGTCACCGGGCTCGCTCAACTAGCGTCGGCGCCGCTGGCGGTGATGCTGGAGCGCAAGGTCGATGCCCGGGCGCTGACGGCGTTCGGCTTCGCGCTGTTCGCTGCGGGCCAGCTCATCAGCACCCAGCAGACGCAGGCCAGCGATGCTGCGCAAATGGTCCTTCCGCAAATCCTGCGCGGCGCGGCGAGCATGTTCTGCCTGCTCCCGCCGACGCGCCTTGCGCTCGGACGGATAAAACCAGAACTGGTCGCCGATGCCAGCGGCGTGTTCAACCTCATGCGCAACCTGGGCGGGGCAATCGGGCTCGCGCTCATCGACACCGTGATCTTCAGCCGCAGCACCACATATGGCCAGAACATCGCCGACCAGTTGCGCGCCGGAAACGTCGGCACGGCTGTCTCGATCGGCATCCCGCGCGATGCGTTTCTCGAAAACCTCGGTCAGCCGGTCGACGAATTCACGACCGAGATGGTCCGCCCTCTGGTCGAGAAAGCGGCGCTGGCCCACGCGGTAAACGACGCCTGGCTGTTACTGGGCGGGGCCAGCGTGCTCGCTGTGATGCTGGTTTTGTTCGTGCGGAAAGTCGGTCCGCAGCAAGGCAATCCCGCCGCCTAGGCGACCTTGCGCTCCAACGCTTCACTCGCGCCCAGCCATGCTGCCTCGGCACTTTCGAGCTGGTCCGCCAGTTTGCCGCGGCGCCGCGACAATTCGCCCATCGTCAGCGCGGCCAAGGCCGGGGAAGCGGTTGCCGGATCGAACATCGCCCGGTCGAGCGCGGACATTTCCTTCTGCAGCCGCGCTACCTCGGCTTCGGCCTCGCCGACCTGTTTCTTGGCCAGACGCGCGGCTTCCTTCGCCTCGCCGGAAAGCTTCTTGGGCTTGGCGGTCTTCGCGGCGCCCTCCCCCTTGGGCTGGTTCCGGCCGAGTACGAAGTCGATGTAATCCTCGATACTGCCGGGATAATCGTGCGCCGTTCCGTCATCGACCAGCACCAGCCGGTCGGCGGTCAGTTCGACCATGTGGCGGTCGTGGCTGATCAGGATGACCGCCCCGGCATAGTCGTTAAGCGCCTGGACCAACGCCTCGCGCGCATCGACATCGAGGTGGTTGGTCGGCTCGTCGAGGATCAGGAGGTGCGGCGCATCGCGTGTGACCAGCGCCAGCGCCAGCCGCGCACGCTCGCCGCCCGAGAGCTTGCCGACCTGCTGGGTCGCGCGCGGGCCGGAGAAACCGAAACGGCCGAGCTGCGCGCGCACCGCAGCGGGGGTCTTGCCGCTCATCGCGCGGGTCATGTGCTCCAGCGGCGTGGCGTCCCCCGCCAGCTCCTCGACCTGATACTGGGTGAAATAGCCGATCTGCATTTTCGCCGAGGCGTGGAGCGAGCCCTCCATCGGCGCGAGCTGCGCCGCGAGCAGCCGCGCGAGCGTGGTCTTGCCGTTGCCGTTGCGCCCGAGCAACGCAATCCGGTCGTCGGGATCGATCCGCAGGTTGAGCTGGCGCAGTACCGGGACCTCGCTATATCCGACTGCCGCCAGATCGAGCGTGATCAACGGCGGGCGCAGTTCCGACGGATTGGGGAAATCGAAGCTCAGCGAAGGATCGTCGATCAGCGCCGTGATCGGCTGCATCCGCGCGAGCATTTTGGCCCGGCTCTGCGCCTGCTTGGCAGTCGAGGCGCGGGCCGAATTACGCGCGACGTAATCCTGGAGCCGCGCCCGCTGGGCATCCTGCGAGGCCTTTGCCGCAGCCAGTTGCGCCGCGCGTTCGGCGCGCTGGCGCTCGAACGCATCGTAACCGCCCGGGTACAGCGTCAGCTTGCCGCCCTGGAGGTGGAGGATCGTATCCACCACCGAGTTGAGCAGATCGCGTTCGTGGCTGATGACCAATAGCGTGCCCGGGTACGACTTGAGGAAGTTTTCCAGCCACAGCGTCGCCTCTAGATCGAGGTGGTTCGAAGGCTCGTCGAGCAGGAGCACGTCGGGCGCGGAAAACAGCAGCGAGGCCAGCGCGACGCGCATCTTCCATCCGCCCGAAAAGCTGTCGAGCGGCTGGCCCTGCATGTCCTCGTCGAAGCCCAGCCCGATGAGGATCCGCGCGGCGCGCGCGTCGGCGGTGTAGGCGTCGATCGCGATCAGCCGGTCGTGGACATCGCCGAGCCGGTCGGGGTCATGGCAGTGCTCGGCCTCCGCCAGCAGCGCGGTGCGTTCGGCGTCGGCGGCGAGCACGGTTTCGAACGGGGTCGCGCTCCCGCTCGGCGCTTCCTGTGCGATATAGCCCAGCCGCGTGCGCTTGGGCATTTCGATCGCGCCGTCGTCGGGCTCGATTTCGCCGATAATCGCTTTCATGAGCGTCGATTTGCCCGCGCCATTGCGCCCGATCAGCCCAACGCGGCTGCCCGGGGTGATCGACGCACTCGCGCCTTCGAGGATCGGGCGACCGCCAAGGCGGACAGTCAGGGCGTTGATGGTAAGCATGGGCGGGCGCGCCCTAGCAGGGCTTGCGGAAAATCCCAAACCCGCCCGAATATGACGCTTTCGGGCGGTTGCTTTTGAAGCGCAGGTGCCTAGACCGGCGCGCATGGCGGATGAGCAACCCGGCGACCTGATCGACTTGCCCGCCGGTGTAGCGGTGGCAGACGCAGTCGCGCCCGTTCCGGACCCGCACGACGAGGACAATCGCCTGACCCGCGACTTCGTGCGGCGCGTGCGTGACAGCCTCGATGCCGGCGAGACCGGCCGCGTCTACACGCTGGTCGAGCCGCTTCACCCCGCCGACATCGCCGATCTGTTCGAACTGCTCGACGAGGACGAACGCGGACCTCTGGCGACCGCGATCAGCGATCTGATGGGCGGCGAAGTGATCGCCGAGCTCAACGATCACGTCCGCGAACTGCTGGTCGAATCGCTCGGCCCCGAGGCGGTCGCCGATATCGCCGAACAGCTCGACACCGACGACGCGGTCGCGATGATCGAGGATCTCGATGCCGACGACCAGCAGGCCGTACTCGCCGAGATGGAGCCCGAGGACCGCGCGGCGATCGAGACTGCGCTGGCCTATCCCGAGGAGAGCGCCGGGCGGTTGATGAGCCGCGAGTTCGTGGCGGTTCCCGAGCATATGAGCGTCGGAAATCTCATCGACTATCTGCGCGAAAATCCGGAACTGACGACCGAATTCTGGGAAGTGTTCATCGTCGATCCGGGTCACCGTCCGCTCGGCACCTGCCAGCTATCGTGGGTCTTGCGGACGCCGCGCCATATCGCGCTAGCCGATGTGATGAAGCGCGATCAGACCCTGATCCCGGTGACGATGGACCAGGAAGAAGTCGCGCTGCGCTTCCAGAAATATGCGCTCATTTCCGCCGCGGTGGTCGATGGCGGCGGACGTTTGGTCGGCCAGATCACCGTCGATGACGTCGTCCACATCATCCAGGAAGAAGCCGGCGAGGATGCTTTGCTGCTGTCGGGCGCGGGCGACGGCGATATCAACGAGCCGATTGCGCTGACCATCCGTACGCGGCTGATCTGGCTGGTGGTCAACCTGGGCACCGCGATCGTTGCCGCTAGTGTCGTCGGGCTGTTCCAGGGCGCGATCGCGCGGTTCGCGCTGCTCGCGGTGCTGATGCCGATCGTGTCGGGAATGGGCGGAAACGCGGGCACACAAACGCTGGCGGTGGTCGTGCGGGCGCTCGCCACCAACCAGCTGACGAGCAGCAACACCGTGCGCATGATCGGGCGCGAACTGCGCATAGCGATCGCCAACGGGCTTTCGCTGGGACTGCTGATCGGCAGCGGGGTTGCGCTGGTGTTTGACAACCCGCTGCTCGGGGCGGTGATCGGCACCGCGATGATCATCAACAACCTGATGGCGGGGATGGCCGGAATTCTCGTTCCCCTCGCGCTCGATAAGATGCGGATCGATCCCGCCGTCTCGTCAGCCGTGTTCGTAACGATGGCGACCGACGTCATGGGCTTCTTCTCGTTCCTCGGCCTGGCGGTCGTCAGCGGCCTTGCCGGATAAGTCTGCGAGCCCAATGCCGCTCCATATGACCAAGGTCGCCTATCGCGCGACGTCGCTCACCGAAATGCACACCTGGTTCGCGGGACGCGAACCCGAGGCCCGGTTGACCACTCGCTATCTGCCCAAGCGCCATGCCGAGATGGTCGGCGGATCGGTGTTCTGGATCCACAAGCACCAGCTCGTTGCGCGGTCGCGGATCATCGGTTTCGAAGAGGCCGACGGGGGGCAGACGCATATCGTCATCGATCCGCAACTGATCGACGTTTACCCGGTGCCGCGCCGCGCCCACCAGGGCTGGCGCTATCTCGATCATGCCAACGCGCCGCGCGATCTTGCCGCGGGTGAGGAACCGGGCGAAGTCCTGCCCGGCCCGCTCGCAGCCAAATTGGCGAAGCTAGGCATAGTATGAATATTACAGTTCTCTTGCAGTAGGGTAGTTAAGTGCCTAGTTAACCGGAACGAGATCGGACACGTGCCAATCCTGCAAGATTCTCTGCTGTATCCCGGTGGAGATGGTGCGTGAAAGGACTGCCGGCCTGTAACAAGGGCCGGCTGTCTCGTACCCCTTAAAACCCCGCCTCACGGCGGGGTTTTTTCGTGGAGTATCCGCGTAGTCTATGCGCTCAGGCAGCAACGCCGCGGGCCACGACCCGGCGCAGGACACTGGCGTACGTCGCGGGATCTTGCGCGCCGGGGATCAGGGCCGCCCCGTTTACGATCATCGCCGGGACTCCCGAAATGTTGAGATCGTGGGCCTGACGCTCTTCGGCCAGAACGACTTTGGTCAATTCCTCGTCGCGCAAAGCCTGCTCGGCCTCGGCGCGAACGAAGCCTTGCTCCGCGGCAATGGCCAGCAGCACCTCGGGCTCACCGATCCGCCGCCGCGCCTTGAAGTGTGCGTCGAACAGCGCGAGCTTGAGCCGGGTCTGCGCTGCGGGTCCGTGGACTGCGAGCGCCCAGCGCAGCAGCTTGTGCGCCGGCAGCGTATTCCAGAGCATCGCCTGAGGCGGCTCGCCCGCCCCGGTGTAGGCAAACGAATAGCCCGCCTTCAGCGCGTGATCGGCCATCGTGGCGCGCGCGGCAGCGGCTTGCTCGGCAGTGCGGCCATATTTGCGGGCGATATGTGCCGTCGATTCCTCGCCTTCGGGACCCATCTGCGGGTTGAGCTCGAACGGGCGCCAACGGACTTCGGCCTCGATCTCGCCGGCCAGTTCGCCGAGCGCGGTCTCGAGGTTCTTGTAGCCGACCACGCACCACGGGCACATCACGTCGGAGAAAATATCGATCGTCACTTTCGCGGGCACAGCTTCGGTCATTGTTCGAGCCACCATTTGAGCAAGTGATGCGCGACCGCGTGGCGCGGCGGGGCGATAAACGCTGCGCCCTCGCCGCCCGCGGCGCCCGTGGCCATCGCTTCGGCCACCTCGGCGCGGGTGAACCAGCGCGCTTCGTCGAGCTCGTTGGTGTCGATCGTCAGCGCGGGATCGTCGGTATGCGAATGGCATCCGATCATCAGCGACGAAGGGAACGGCCACGGCTGGCTGGCGACATACGAGACATCGCGCACGCGGACCCCGGCCTCTTCGAAAATTTCGCGCGCAACCGCTTCCTCGACCGATTCGCCGGGTTCGATGAAGCCTGCCAGCGCGGAAAACCGCCGCGCCGGAAACCGCGGCTGCCGTCCGAGCAGAAGCTGGCCGCCGTGCTCGACCAGCATGATCGTCACCGGATCGACGCGGGGGAAATGCTCGGCGCCGCAGCCGGCGTCGCTGCAGCTGCGCTGCCAACCGCCCTTGGTCAGCTTGGTTGGATGACCGCTCTTGGCGCAAAAGCGGTGGCGGGCATGCCAATCGATGAGACTGCGCGCCGCGCCGTAAATCGCCAGGTCCTCGCTCTCCATCGCCGCCATGGCTTGCCACAGCCGCGGGTTGGCGGGGGCGACGCTGCCGCCCACCTTGGGTTGGACTTCGGCAAAATGGCCCCGCCCATCGAGCAGTCCGAGGAACACGATCTCGCTGGCCGGGTCGGCGTCGGCGAGAGTGCCCCAGACCAGCCCTCCATCCGGACCGATCTCAGGATCGAGACCATCGAGCTTGAGAAGCCGCGCGCGCCAATCCATCAGCGCCTCGAGCGCCGCGGGATCGCTGCGCACGGCATCGGCGCGGTCGATCCGCGCGCCGGCGAACGCGATGGTCGATCCGCTCAAGCCGGGCGCCGCATCGCCGTGAGGTCCGCTGCCACTGCCGCGGGAAACGCGGTGTGGATCGGGTAGACATCGGACGGCATGTACTGCGTGTACAACGAGGCGCGGACGCCCTTCTTGAGGTTGACGAATGCCACTGTTCCGGCAGCCCCGCCCCATCCATAGGTCCCGGCATCGGCGCCCACGCCAACGCGGCCGCCCGCGCCGAAACGCGCGCCGCCCAGCATTGGTCCCGCAGTGTTGACCGCTTCGGGCAGCAGGTCGCTCGTCCCCACACGAACCGCGAGTTCGCTCATCACGCGGCGACCGTCGATCTTGCCGTAGCCGGCGAGCATCCGCAGGAACCGGTCGTAATCCCGCGGGCTGCTGACCAGGCCCGCGCCGCCCATCGGGAATGCCGGCTTGTCCGAATAGATCGAACTTTTGGCCGGATCGATCGGCACCAGGTTGCCGCCGACCGGCGAATAATTGCTGGTGAGATGGCCGACCTCGGCCGCAGGGACCTGAAAATAGCTGTGCGTCATCCCCGTGGGCGCGAAGATGCGCTGGGCGAGGAAGCGATCGAACGGCATTCCCGAGACGACTTCGATCACCCGGCCCATGAGGTCGAGCGCGACCGAATATGACCAGCGCGTCCCCGGCTCGTAGACCAGCGGCATTGCTGCCAGCCCATCGGCAAAGGCGGCAAGGCTTTGCACCGGACGGCCGCGGTCCAGCCCCGGAATGCTCATTCGGCTGACCTGCCCGGCGATCAGCCCGGCGTCTTCGTAGGCCTTCTTGATCGGTCCCTTCTGGATGATCGTATACCCTAGGCCCGCGGTGTGGGTGAGCAAGTGGCGGATCAGGATCGGCTGGGCCACGGGCTTGAGATCGGTGATCGAGCCGTCGGGCGTAACCTGGACCTGCATCCGCGCGAATTTGGGCAGAATATCGGAAAGCGGTTGATCGAGGCCAAGCTTGCCCTCGTCGATCAGGAGCATCGCGGCCATCCCGGTGATCGGCTTGGTCATCGAATAGCAGCGGAACAGGCTGTTGGCGTCGACCGGGGTCGGATCGCCGAGCGTCTGCACCCCGCGCGCGATATATCCGGGCTCGGCCGTGCCCCAGCCCAGCGCGGCGACCATCCCGGCCAGCTTGTGCGGCGTGACATAGCTGTCGAGCAACGCGGTAACCGCGGGCCACTGGCCATCGATGCCTGCCGCCCTTGCCGGGGTGAACCCGAAGGGTGTGCCACCCAGCGCCGCGCCCGCACCGATCAGCGCGGATCCGCGCAGCAGATTGCGCCGGCTCAGTTCGGTGTGGGTCATCGCATTCATTCGGTCTCTCCCTGAGCCATTCCCAGCCGCGCTGCCTTGAGGAACAGCGTCGGCAGTCCTGCGCTTTCGATCTGGCCGAAGGGCCACCACGCGCCGGGCAATGCCGCCACGCTAGCCCAATCGCTTCCCGAATACACAGCCAAATGCAACGAAAGCGAAAAATGGGTGAAACTGTGCTGGATGGTCCCGCCGATCCGCCACGGACCGGGCAGCGGCGGGGGGAGCGCACCGTCGGTCCGCGCGTTCCAGCCGTCATCGGGCAACGCGCGCATCCCGCCGAGCAGCCCCGTGCCCGGCCGGGTGACGAGCAACGCCTGGTCCCCCCGCGCGATCCAATACGCATGGCCGGTGCGCGCGGGCTTGTCCGGTTTGGGCGGCTTGACCGGGTATCGTTCGGAATCGCCTTCGCGAAAGCCGGCGCAAAACGCAGCCAGCGGGCATGCAAGACAGCGCGGACGCCGCACGGTGCAGACCGCCGCGCCAAGATCCATCATCGCCTGCGCAAAATCGCCCGGGCGGACTTCCGGGGTCATCGCGAGCACCCGTGCCGGCAGCGTCTTGCGCGCCAGCGGCAGCGGCACGGCAATTGCGTCGAGCCGGGTAACTACGCGTTCGACGTTGGCATCGACCACCGCCGCGCGTTCGCCGAAAGCAATCGCGGCAACCGCGGCAGCGGTGTAGGCGCCCAGCCCCGGCAAGGCGCGCAGCCCTTCCAGCATGCGCGGAAAGTGGCCGCCACCGGCCGCAACCGCGCGCGCGCAGGCGATCAGGTTGCGGGCGCGGGCATAGTATCCCAGCCCCGCCCACGCGGCCATGACCTCGGCCTCGTCTGCCGCGGCGAGCGTTTCCACCGTGGGCCAGCGCGCGGTGAATGCCGCGAAATAGGGCGCTACCGCCGCGGTCGTGGTCTGCTGGAGCATGATCTCCGACAACCACACGCTGTAGGGGTCGGGCGGCGGCAAGCCGGGCGGCGCGCGCCAGGGCAGTTTGCGCGCATGAAGATCGTACCACGCCAGCAACGCCGCCGGGATCGCTGCATCTCTCTCGCCGCTGGCCCTCACGCGGCGGCTATGGCATGGCCGCACCCGCGATGGGAAGCACACCCGATAAACCTGTTCGGCCTGGCCCGGCCAAATCTGGCGCACCGCGGCCCTATGAGCGTGCGCGCGGAGGCGGCGCGCGCGCGATTTCGGACCTGATGCCCGAGATCGGGCGCACCGCGTTCCGACGCTTCGGGTTCGTCCAGTCGAGCGTCGTCACGCGCTGGCCGGAAATCGTCGGTGCCCGTCACGCCCGCGTCTGCGCGCCCGAAGCGATCCGCTTTCCGCATGGTGAGAAGAGCGAGGGCATCCTCGAACTCGTCGTCGTGCCCGCGCACGCGCCGCTGATCGGGCACGTGGTCCCCGAGATCATCGAGCGGGTGAACCGGTTCTTCGGCTACCGTGCGATTGCGCGGGTCAAGCTGCGGCAAGGCGAGGTTAAGCCGCCGCGTGCGCAGGGACCGACCACCGCACCGCCCTCGCTCCGGCCGATCCCGATGGAATTGGGCGAAAGCTTGCGCGACATCGGCGACCCCGAACTTCGCGCGGTGCTCGAATCGCTGGCGCGCAGCCTCGGCGCCCAAGCCGACAAGGACGATTGATCGCATGACCTGGTTTTTTCGCAGCGCGGCGCTGTTCGCCCTTCCCCTCCTTGCCGCCGCGGCCCCCGCTCCGCGTGGATTGCCGACCAGCGCGGAGGTGCGCGACTGGAACCACACCCTGACAATGACCCCGGGTGGAGGGCATTTGCTCGGCAACCCTGCGGCGCGGATCAAACTGGTCGAATATGTCAGCTATACCTGCCCGCATTGCGCGCATTTCGAGACCGAGGCCGAATTGCCGCTGCGGCTCGGCTTTGTTGCCAACGGCAGCACGTCGGTCGAGGTGCGCCACCTGGTCCGCGATCCGATCGATCTGACCGTGGCAATGCTGACCAATTGCGCGCCCAAGGAACGCTTTTTCCTCAATCATTCGGCGCTCATGCGCAGCCAGTCGGCGTGGATAGCGCCGATGATCGGCGCGTCCGCGGCGCGTCAGGCCCGGTGGAGCACGGGCAACGCGCTGACCCGGCGCCGCGCGATCGCTGCCGACTTCGGGCTTTACGCGGTGATGGCGCGGCGCGGCTACGACCGGACGATGGCCGATCGCTGCCTGGCCGACGAGGCACTCGCCAAACGGCTTGCCGACCAGACTGCCGCCGCCGCCGCGGCTGGGATCGATTCGACCCCCAGCTTCGCGCTCGGCGACGTCGTGCTCGCGGGTACCCATTCGTGGGATTCGCTCGAGCCGCAATTGCGCGCCCGGCTTTAAAAAGTTTGTGGACGATCGCGGCGGCTACGCGCCGTGTGCTTCTTTCGAAACGCGCTATAGAGTAACCCTGCGCGCAACGTGCGCCCATCCTTGCGGAGACGACCCCCGATGACTTCCCCACGCTCGATCCTGCTCGCGCTGGCTGCTCTGCCCGTTGCGCTTTCGCTCGCGGCTTGCGGCAAGACCCCCGATGCCACCGCTCCCGCGGCGGCCGCCGCGCAGGCGCTGGCCAAGGTTCCTCCTCCAGCCGGCAAGGCGTGGAGCGATGTCGTGGCCGCCACGCCCGAAGGCGGCTATCTGATGGGCAACCCCGCGGCGCCGATCAAACTGCTCGAATACGGATCGCTGTCGTGCCCGCACTGCAAGAAGTTCTCCGACGACGGGTTCGAGAAGCTGCGCACCAACTACATTGCCAGCGGCCGCGTGAATTACGAGTACCGCAGCTTCGCGATCCACTCGATCGACGTCCCGATGACCATGCTTGTCAACTGCGCGCCCAAGGAGTCCGCGTTCGCGCTGGTCGAGCAGATCTATCAGAACCAGGATGCGATCATGACCAAGGCGCAGGCGGGTGAGGCGCAGATCGCGGCCGCATACAAACTGCCCGACAATCAGCGGTTCTTCGCGATCGCGCAATCGCTGGGACTGATCGAATTCTTTGCCCAGCGCGGGATCGCGGTCGATCAGGCCAAAAGCTGCCTCGCCAACGTTGGAGCCGCGACCGCGATTGCCAAGCATACTGACGATTACGGCAAGGAGGGGATCGATTCGACCCCGACCCTGCTTGTCAACGGCGCCAACAAGATCGCCGGCGCAACGTTCGATCAGATCGAGCCGATCCTCCAGAACGCCGGCGCGCGCTAGGCGATACCAGAGCGACCGGCCCCGGCGATGCGCTTCAAACGGCTCAAGCTGAGCGGTTTCAAAAGTTTCGTCGAGCCGTCCGAACTGCGCATCGAAACCGGGCTGACCGGGGTCGTCGGCCCCAACGGCTGCGGCAAATCGAACCTGCTCGAGGCAATTCGCTGGGTGATGGGCGAAAGCTCGCCCAAAAGCATGCGTTCCGGCGGGATGGACGACGTGATCTTTGCGGGCACCGCGCAGCGCCCGGCGCGCGATTTCGCCGAAGTCGTGCTGACGGGCGACGACAGCGAGGGCGAGGAACTCCAGGTCGTGCGCCGGATCGAGCGCGGTGCGGGCTCGGCCTACCGGCTCAACGGGCGTGATGTGCGGGCCAAAGACATCGCGCTGGTCTTTGCCGATGCCGCAACCGGCGCGCACAGCCCGGCGCTCGTCAGCCAGGGGCGCGTAGCCGCAGTCATCGCCGCCAAACCCGCCGAGCGCCGCCAGATGCTCGAGGAAGCCGCCGGGATTTCCGGGCTTCATGTCCGCCGCCGCGACGCCGAACTCAAATTGCGCGCGACCGAGGCCAACCTCTCTCGGCTGACCGACATCATGGCCGGGCTCGAAGGGCAGATCGGCCTGTTGCGCCGCCAGGCCCGTGCGGCCGAACGCTACAGCGCGTTATCGGACAAAATCCGCATTGCCGAAGCACGCCTGGTATTCTCGCGTTGGCGCGATGCTGCCGCTGCAGCCGAGGCTGCGCAGGCCGAGGCACGGCTTGCCGAAGCGCGGGTCACCGCGGCGCAAGGCGTCAGCAAGGCCGCGCAGGACGCACAGCGAGGCGCCGCCGAAGACCTTGCCGCAGCGCGTGACACGCTTGCCGACCGCCGTGACGATGCCTCCGCGCACGGCCACCGCATGGCCGCGCTGAGCGCGCAGCTCGAGGCCGCCGAAGCACGCATCGCCGACCTCTCGCGGCAGCGCGCCCGGCTTGAGCACGATCGCGGCGATGCCGATCGCCTGACCAGTGATGCCGCCGCAGCGCTTGCCCGGCTCGAGGCCGACATGACCGCGACACGGGCGGCGCTGGAGGCCGACGACGCCCGGCGTCCGGCGCTGGTCGCATCGCTCGACGAGGCGGACCGGGCGCTGCGCGCCGCCGAACTCGCGCTGGCGCAGGCGACCGCGGCGCAGGCCGGGGTCGAGGCTGAATGGCGGATCGCAGAGGCGGAAGTCCAGGCCGCGCAAGCACGGCTCGGCCGGCTGGCGAACGACGCCGCCCGGCTTAGCGAGGCCGGCGCGGCGCTGGCCCGGGAAGGCGATCCGGGCGTGGTCCTGGCCAAGGCCGCAGCGGCGCGCGACAGCGCCAGCGCGGAGCTCGAGGCGGCCCGCACGGCGCTCGCCGAGCAGCAGGCGCGGCGGGCGGAGTTGCAGAGCCAGCGCGACATTTCAGCCGACGCGCTCGCTGCCGCGCGCGCCGATCTTGCAGGGGCCGAGCGCGAGTTCCAGGCCCTGACCCGCGACCACGCGGCGCGTGAGCGGCAGGCCAAACCCAAGCACGGACTGCCCGTAGCACTCGACCGGGTGCGCGCGGCGCCGGGGTATGAGCGGGCGCTGGCCGCCGTCCTGGGGCGCGAGGCGAGAGCCGCGATAGGGATCGCTCCGGAGCGCGAGGACGGGCACTTCTGGACCGGCGCGAGCGTTCCGGCGGCGGTCGCGGACAGCCTTGCCCAGCACGTCACCGCGGCCCCGCCCGAGCTTGCGGCCCGGCTGGCGCTGGTGCGCGTGGCGGAGCGCGATGACGGTCAGATCCTGGCGCCGGGCGAATGGCTGGTGACGACCGACGGTTTTCTGCGGCGGTGGGACGGGCTCGTGGCGCGCGGCGATGGCGCGGCGGAGGCAGCGCGGCTCGAAGCCGCCAATCGCCTAGCCGAGCTTGGCGCAAATCTGCCGAAACTTCGCGAAACCCTGGTGGCGGCCGAAAAGTCCTACAACGCGGTGCAAACCGGCCTCAACACGGTGCAAGCCGCTGCCATCGCGGCCGAGCGCGGGCTCAACACCCTCGCCGAGGCCGAGCGCGCCGCGCTGCGCGCGCTCGACCAGGCCGAGGACCTGCGCGCGCGCCGGGATGCCCGCGGCGTCGAAATTGCCCGCGCCGGGCACGACCTTGCCGAGCAGCGCGCCGGTGCCGAAGCTGACCGCGCCGCTGCCCAGCAGCGCCGCTGCGCGCTGCCCGATCCCGAGGCCGGGCGCGCCCGGCTCGGCGCGGCGCAAGTACGCCACGACGACGCCCGGCGCGCACTGCAAACGGCGACCGCGGGCCTTGCCGCGCACGATCAGGCGCTGGCGGTAGCGCGCGAGCGCGCATCGGCCCAGCGCGCCGAAGTATCCGGCTGGCAGGCGCGCGCGGGCGATGCCGCACGGCGCCTGGCGGAAACCGCGCGGCGGCTCGACGAGATCGCGGAGGAAAGCGCGGTCGTCGCGGCCAAGCCGCCCGCTCTCCTGCGCGAGATCGAAGATGGCGACGCCGTCCGCACCCGGCTCACAGCCGAGATGACCGCCGCCGAGACCGCGGTGAGCGGCGCGGGCGAAGTCGCGCGGGCCGCGGATGGCGCGCTCGCTGCCTTGAGCGAGGAGCTGGCCGGCGCCCGCGAACTGCGCGCCGGGGCTGCCGCACGGGCCGAGAACGAGGACGCCCGCCGCGCCGAAATGGCGCGAGTATCGGGCGAACGCTTCCAGTGCCCGCCGCCGCTGCTGGCCGAACGCTTTGCCTTCGATCCCGCCGCGGTGGCGGGCGCGGGCGAGGAATCGGCGGCGATGGACCGGCTCAGTACCGACCGCGAACGGCTTGGCCCGGTCAATCTGGTGGCGGCCGGCGAACTGGCCGCAGCCGAAGCCCGCGCGGGCGCGAGCCAGGCCGAGCAGGCCGAGCTGAGCGAAGCCGTCAACCGCTTGCGCGGCTCGATCGGGAACCTCAACCGCGAAGGGCGCGAGCGGCTGCGCGCCGCGTTCACCGAAGTCGATACCCACTTCCGCCGCTTGTTCACGCGGCTGTTCGAAGGCGGCCAGGCGCACCTCGCGCTGGTCGATTCGGACGACCCGCTCGACGCCGGGCTCGAGATTTACGCGCAGCCGCCGGGTAAGCGCCTGCAATCGCTGACGCTGCTGTCGGGAGGCGAACAGGCGCTGACCGCGATCGCGCTGATCTTCGCGCTGTTCCTCACCAACCCCGCGCCGATCTGCGTGCTCGACGAAGTCGACGCACCGCTCGACGACGCCAACATCGAACGCTTCTGCGATCTGCTCGACGCGATGGTGAGCGAGACCGCGACCCGCTATCTGATCGTGACCCACAACGCGGTGACGATGAGCCGCATGCACCGCCTGTTCGGCGTGACGATGGTGGAACAGAAATTTCTAGAGGAACAAGACAACCCGCATTGAGTGGAATCTGATCATCAACGAGAGTGCGGAAAACATACATCACAACTGCCTTGCAAACCGCAAGCGGTGCATTAAAGTTATCTGCAAGTTGTGCCGAAG
>JANXSP010000022.1 GCA_025356575.1 Novosphingobium sp. | reverse complement strand
CAGTCGATCATCGACCGGCTCGGGGCCAAGCCCGCTGTGCTGTACATTCCGATCGGCCTCGAGGCCGATCTCAAGGGGCTGGTCGATCTGGTCGAGAACCGCGCGGTCATCTGGAAAGACGAATCGCTCGGCGCCGAGTTTTTCTATGAGCCGATTCCGGAGCACATGGCCGAGGAAGCCGCCAAGTATCGCAACGATCTGATCGAACTGGTCATCGACCAGGACGACGATGCGATGGAAGCGTACCTCGATGGCAATGAACCCGATGTCGCGACGCTCAAGGCCTGCATCCGCAAGGGTACGCTGAGCCACGCATTCGTGCCCGTCGTCTGCGGTTCGGCGTTCAAGAACAAGGGTGTCCAGCCCCTGCTCGACGCCGTGGTCGATTATCTCCCTTCGCCGCTCGACATCGAGGACGTCCAGGGCGTCAAGATGGACAGCGACGAGAAGGATAGCCGCCCGCCCAGGGACGACGCGCCGTTCAGCGCGCTGGCATTCAAGGTCATGAACGATCCGTTCGTGGGCACGCTCACCTTCATCCGCATCTATTCGGGTACGCTGGGCAAGGGCACCTACCTGAACTCGGTGAAGGACAAGAAGGAGAAGGTCGGCCGCATCCTCGAGATGCATGCCAACGACCGTAAGGACATCGACGAGGTGTTCGCGGGCGATATCGTCGCGCTGGCCGGGATGAAGGAAACCACCACCGGCGATACGCTGTGCGCCGAACGCCAGCCGATCGTGCTGGAGCGGATGGAGTTTCCCGAGCCGGTTATCGAACTGTCGGTCGAACCCAAGACCAAGGCCGATCAGGAAAAGATGGGCGTCGCGCTCAACCGCCTGTCGGCCGAGGATCCCTCGTTCCGCGTTTCGACCGATCACGAATCGGGCCAGACGATCATCAAGGGCATGGGCGAACTGCACCTCGACATCATCGTCGACCGCATGCGTCGCGAGTTCAAGGTCGAGGCCAATGTCGGTGCGCCGCAGGTCGCCTATCGCGAGTATCTCGCGAAGCCGGTCGATGTCGATTACACCCACAAGAAGCAGTCGGGCGGTTCGGGCCAGTTTGCGCGCGTGAAGTTCAAGGTCACTCCGGGCGAGCGCGGAACGGGCATCCTGTTCAACGACAACGTCAAGGGCGGCAACATCCCGAAGGAATACATTCCCTCGGTTGAGAAGGGCATGCGCGAAACCGCGGCGTCGGGCAGCATGGTCGGATTCCCGATCATCGACTTCGGCATCGAGCTCTATGACGGCGCCTACCACGACGTCGATTCGTCCGCCCTGGCGTTCGAAATCGCCGGCCGTGCGGCGATGCGGGAAGCCGCGCAGAAGGCGGGAATCAAACTGCTCGAGCCGATCATGAAGGTCGAAGTCGTCAGCCCCGAGGAGTATCTCGGCGACGTCATCGGCGACATGAACAGCCGGCGCGGGCAGATCCAGGGTACCGACAGCCGGGGCAACGCCCAGGTCGTCGAGGCGCTGGTGCCGCTCGCCAACATGTTCGGTTATGTCAACCAGTTGCGCTCGTTCACCCAGGGCCGCGCCAACTACTCGATGTTCTTCTCGCACTACGATGAAGTGCCGGCGAACGTCGCGGCCGAGGTCAAGGAGAAGCTTGCCTAAGCGCGAGCATCGTTCTAGGGGCGGCGCCTGATTTCAGGAGGGGCGCCGTCTCCCCCACAATCACATCCATCGAAACAGAAGGTTTGGACAATGGCGAAGGCTAAATTCGAGCGGACGAAGCCGCACTGCAACATCGGCACCATCGGTCACGTCGACCATGGTAAGACCACGCTCACCGCAGCGATCACCAAGGTGCTGGCCGAAACCGGCGGCGCGGTCTTCACCGACTATGCCAACATCGACAAGGCGCCCGAAGAGCGCGAGCGCGGCATCACGATCTCGACCGCCCACGTCGAGTACGAGACCGCCAACCGCCACTACGCGCACGTCGATTGCCCGGGCCACGCCGATTATGTGAAGAACATGATCACCGGCGCCGCGCAGATGGACGGCGGCATCCTCGTGGTGAACGCGGCCGACGGCCCGATGCCCCAGACGCGCGAGCACATCCTGCTCGCCCGCCAGGTCGGCGTGCCCGCGCTGGTCGTGTATATGAACAAGGTCGATCAGGTCGACGACGACGAGATCCTCGAACTGGTCGAGCTCGAAGTCCGCGAACTGCTCAGCTACTATGGCTTCCCGGGCGACGACATTCCGATCGTAAAGGGTTCGGCTCTGGCCGCGCTCGAAGGCCGGAACGACGAGATTGGCAAGAACTCGATCAACGAGCTGATGGCCGCTGTCGACAGCTACATCCCGCAGCCGCCGCGCCCGACCGACAAGCCGTTCCTGATGCCCGTCGAGGACGTGTTCTCGATCTCGGGTCGCGGCACGGTCGTCACTGGCCGCATCGAGACCGGTGTCGTCAAGGTTGGCGAAGAAGTCGAGATCGTCGGCCTCAAGGACACGCGCAAGACCGTCGTGACCGGCGTCGAAATGTTCCGCAAGCTGCTCGATCAGGGTGAAGCTGGCGACAACGTCGGCGCGCTGGTTCGCGGCGTTGCCCGTGAGGACGTCGAGCGTGGTCAGGTGTTGTGCAAGCCGGGTTCGGTTACGCCGCACACCGAGTTCAGCGCCGAAGTCTACGTGCTGTCGAAGGATGAGGGCGGCCGTCACACCCCGTTCTTTGCCAACTACCGCCCGCAGTTCTACTTCCGCACCACCGACGTGACCGGCGAAGTGATCCTCCCCGAGGGCACCGAGATGGTCATGCCTGGCGACAACGTTTCGATCGGCGTCAAGCTGATCGCGCCGATCGCGATGGATCCGGGCCTGCGTTTCGCTATCCGCGAAGGTGGCCGGACCGTCGGTTCGGGGGTTGTCAGCACGATCTCCAAGTAATATAGGCCGCGCACCGCCGGGGACGTCCGAGATTCGGATGCCCCCGGCGGTCGGTTTTTGTAGCCTACAAATTTAGCCGTCATCCCGCTTCGGCCGGGGTGTCGATCGATCGCTCTTTCTCATCGGTAGTGGACATGGAAGCTCAGAATATCCGCATTCGCCTCAAGGCCTTCGATCACCGCGTGCTCGATCAGGCCACTGGCGAGATTGCGGAGACCGCTCGCCGCACCGGCGCGCTGATCCGGGGCCCCATTCCCTTGCCGACGAGAATTGAAAAGTTCACCGTCAACCGCGGACCCCATGTCGACAAGAAGTCGCGTGAGCAGTTCGAGGTGCGGACCTATAAGCGGCTGCTCGATATCGTTCAGCCCAACGCCCAGACCGTCGACGCGCTGATGAAGCTCGATCTGGCAGCGGGCGTTAACGTCGAGATCAAACTCGCATAAGCGAGTTTGCCTTTAGCCCCGGCGAAGGCCGGGGTGGCGGGCAGTTACCTTCGGCTTCGGCCGGAACTTCGCGGGGCGACCCGCGCGGAATTGGGATACCTCCGGCGCTCTGCCGGGAATGCGTCCCCCGTCTGCTGATCCTTGCGGATCGGCCTTCAGCCCGGACGGGGCTCGCCTTACATCTGGGTTGAACACGCCTGGCGGGATTTTCCGGCAGGCCTCTGTAGGAGATGGATCATGCGCACAGGCGTGATCGCCAAGAAGGTGGGGATGACCCGCCTGTTCCAGGAAGACGGTCGGCACGTGCCGGTAACCGTTCTGGCGCTGGAAGACTGCCAGGTGGTATCGATCCGCACAGCGGATCGTGACGGTTACGTCGCGGTCCAGCTCGGCGCCGGCACCGCCAAGCAGAAGAACGTGGCCAAGCCGCAGCGCGAACATTTCGCCAAGGCCGAAGTGCCGCTCAAGATGAAAGTCGCCGAATTCCGCGTCGCCGAGGATGCTGTCCTCGATGTTGGCGCGACGATCGCGGCTTCGCATTTCGTCGCCGGGCAACTGGTCGACGTTTCCGGCCACACGCAGGGCAAAGGCTTCCAGGGCGGCATGAAGCGCTGGGGCTTCGGCGGCATGCGCGCAACGCACGGCGTCTCGATCAGCCACCGCGCGCTTGGTTCGACTGGCCAACGCCAGGATCCGGGCCGCGTCTTCAAGAACAAGAAGATGGCCGGTCACATGGGCGACAAGCAGCGCACCCAGCAGAACCTCGAAGTAGTCCGTACCGACGATGTCCGCGGGCTGATCTTCGTCAAGGGTTCGGTCCCGGGTGCGAAGAACAGCTGGATGCTCGTGCGCGATTCGGTGAAGGTCGCGCGGCATGCCGACGCGCCGTATCCGGGTGCCGTCCTTGAAAACAAGAAATCGCTGCCCGAGCATGAGGAAGCGCCGGCCGGAATGGTCGAAGCTGCCGCCGAGCATGAAATCGACACCGGCCCGACCGCCGAAGAAGCCGCCGCGCTGCTCGCCGAGCAGCATGCCGGTGCGCCGACCGACGCCGAGATCGAAGTCGAGCAGAACGAAGGCGGCGATACTGCCGCGGACGATGCAGGGAAGGAGGGCTGAAATCGTGAAGGTCAAGGTCCTCAACCTCGATGGCAAGGCTGCCAAGGGCGCCGACATCGAACTTTCGGATGCCGTGTTCGGTGTCGAGCCACGCGCCGATATCCTCCACCGGGTGGTCACCTGGCAGCTCGAGAACCGCCGCGGCACGGCCCGCGCGGCCCGCGAGCGGTCCGAAGTCGCACGCACCGGCAAGAAGCTGGGCAACCAGAAGGGCGGCGGTACCGCCCGTCACGGCGATCGGGCAGCTCCGATCTTCATCGGCGGCGGCAAGGCCCACGGTCCGCGCAAGCGCGACTTCGACGTCTCGTTGAACAAGAAGGTCCGCGCGCTCGGGCTCAAGATGGCGCTCTCGGCGAAGGCGAAAGACGGACTCGTGGTCGTCGACACGCTCGAGCTCAAGGATGCCAAGACCAAGGCGCTCTCGCTGCAGCTAGCCTCGGCGAACTGGGGCAAGAAAGTCCTGATCATCGACGGCGACGCGGTCAACGAAGGTTTCGCACGCGCTGCCGGCAACCTCATCGGGATCAACGTGATGCCTGCGATGGGCGCCAACGTTTACGACATCCTCAAGCACGACACGCTCGTGCTGACGCGCGCTGCGGTTGAAAAACTCGAAGCCCGTTTCGCTCTCACGGGAGGGTCTAACTAATGGCCAAGGCACCTGCCAAGAAAGCCGACGGCACGATCGACACACGTCATTACGATGTGATCGTTGCCCCGCACATCACCGAGAAATCGACGTTGCTCAGCGAGCACAACGCCGTGGTCTTCAAGGTTGCCGGCAAGGCGACCAAGCCCGAAATCAAGGCTGCGGTCGAGGCGCTGTTCGGCGTTTCGGTGCAGGGCGTGAACACGCTTACCCAAAAGGGCAAGACCAAGCGGTGGAAGGGCAAGCCCTACCGCCGGTCCGATGTAAAGAAGGCGATTGTCACGCTGGCCGCCGGCCAGTCGATCGACATCACCGAAGGCGTCCGGAACTAAACCGATGGCACTTAAAAACTATAAACCGACAAGCCCCGCCCGCCGCGGCCTGATCCTCGTCGACAAGTCGTCGCTGTGGAAGGGCAAGCCGGTCAAGGCGCTCGTCGAGGGCAAGCATAAAAGCGGTGGCCGCAACAACAAGGGCCACGTCACGTCGCGCGGGATCGCCGGCGGTCACAAGCAGAAGTACCGCTACATCGACTTCAAGCGCCGCAAGTGGGATGCTCCCGCTGTCGTCGAGCGCCTGGAATACGATCCCAATCGCACCGCGTTCATCGCGCTGATCAAGTACGAGGACGGCGAGGTCGCCTATATCCTCGCGCCGCAGCGCCTCGCCGTTGGCGACAGCGTTGTTGCCGGTGAGAAGACCGACGTGAAGCCGGGCAACGCGATGCTGCTCAGCCAGATGCCGGTCGGCACGATCATCCACAACGTGGAGATGAAGCCGGGCAAGGGCGGGCAGATCGCCCGTTCCGCCGGGACCTATGTCCAGCTTGTCGGCCGCGACCGCGGGATGGTCATCGTTCGCCTCAACTCGGGTGAGCAGCGTTACCTGCGCGGCGATTGCATGGGCACGGTTGGCGCGGTTTCGAACCCCGACAATTCGAACCAGAACTTCGCGAAGGCCGGCCGCACCCGCTGGATGGGCCGCCGCCCGTTAACCCGCGGTGTCGCCAAGAACCCGGTCGATCACCCGCATGGCGGCGGCGAAGGCCGCACCTCGGGCGGCCGTCACCCGGTCACTCCGTGGGGCAAGCCGACCAAGGGCGCCCGCACCCGCAACAACAAGCAGACGGACAAGATGATCATCCGTTCGCGTCACGCCAAGAAGAAGAGGTAAGCGCCATGGCTCGTTCCATCTGGAAAGGCCCGTTCGTCGATCTTCACGTGCTGAAGAAAGCCGAAAGCGCCCAGGAAGCGGGCAGCCGCGCGGGTCCGATCAAGACCTGGTCGCGTCGCTCGACGATTCTGCCGCAGTTCGTTGGCCTGACGTTCAACGTCTACAACGGTCGCAAGTTCATCCCGGTCTCGGTCAACGAGGATATGGTGGGACACAAGCTGGGTGAATTCTCGCCCACGCGGACATTCCCCGGCCACGCTGCCGACAAGAAGGGCAAGCGCTGATGGGCAAGGAAAAATCACCGCGCCGCGTTGGCGAGAAGGAAGCGCTGTCGGTCGGCACGCAGATCCGTGGTTCGGCGCAGAAGCTGAACCTGGTCGCGCAGCTGATCCGCGGTCGCCGGGTCGAGGATGCCATGAACATCCTCGCCTTCTCGACCAAGGGTATGGCGGTTGACGCACGCAAGGTGCTCGCCTCGGCGATCGCCAACGCGGAAAACAACCACAACCTCGACGTCGACGCGCTGGTCGTGTTCGAAGCGAGCGTCGGGAAGTCGATCACGATGAAGCGTTTCCACACGCGCGGTCGCGGCAAGTCGACGCGCATCCTGAAGCCGTTCAGCCGCCTGCGCATCGTCGTTCGCGAAATTGACGAACCAGCAGGGGAGGCCTGAGCCATGGGTCACAAGAGCAATCCGATCGGGCTGCGGCTGCAGATCAACCGCACCTGGGACAGCCGCTGGTACGCCGAGGGCAACAACTATCGCACGCTGCTTGAGGAAGACCTCAAGATGCGCAAGTACATCATGGAAACGCTGCCCCAGGCCGCGATTTCCAAGGTGGTGATCGAGCGTCCGGCCAAGCTGTGCCGCGTGTCGATCTATGCCGCACGCCCCGGCGTGATCATCGGCAAGAAGGGCGCCGACATCGAGAAGCTGCGCTCCAAGCTCGCGTCGATGACGCCGAGCGACGTGAAGCTCAATATCGTCGAAATCCGCAAGCCCGAGGTTGATTCCAAGCTCGTCGCGCAGGGGATCGCCGATCAGCTGATCCGCCGCGTGGCCTTCCGCCGGGCGATGAAGCGCGCAGTCCAGTCGGCCATGCGTCTCGGCGCCGAGGGCATCCGCATCAACTGTGGCGGGCGTCTCGGCGGCGCGGAAATCGCGCGCGTCGAATGGTACCGCGAGGGCCGCGTGCCGCTCCACACGCTGCGCGCCAACGTCGATTACGCCGAAGCCGAGGCGCTGACCGCGTACGGGATCATCGGCATCAAGTGCTGGATCTTCAAGGGCGAGATCCTCGGCCACGATCCGATGGCGCAGGACCGGCTGATGATGGAAGCGCAGACTTCCGGCGTCCGTCCGCAATCCGACCGGCGCTAAGGTAGAGTAGAAACCATGCTGCAACCCAAAAAGCACAAGTTCCGCAAGGCCTTCAAAGGCCGGATCAAGGGCGACGCCAAAGGCGGTACCGACCTGAACTTCGGTTCCTACGGCCTCAAGGCCATGGAGCCCGAGCGGATCACCGCGCGTCAGATCGAAGCGGCGCGCCGTGCGATCACACGCCATATCAAGCGCCAGGGGCGGTTGTGGATCCGCATCTTCCCCGATGTGCCGGTGTCGAAGAAGCCTGCCGAAGTCCGCCAGGGCAAGGGCAAGGGTTCGGTCGAATACTGGGCTGCACGGGTCAAGCCGGGCCGCATCCTGTTCGAACTCGATGGCGTTCCCGGCCCGATCGCCGCGGTCGCTTTCCAGCGTGCCGCGATGAAGCTGCCGATCAAGGTCAAGGTCGTCGCCCGCCTTGGCGACACGACCCACCTGGGAGCCGAATGATGGCCCGCAAACCTACCGTGAAAAGCTCGAACAAGGTCGAAGACATGCGCACGCGCAGCGACGACCAGCTGACTTCGAGCCTCGGCGACCTCAAGCGCGAGGCGTTCAACCTGCGTTTCCAGGCCGCGACCAACCAGCTCGAGCGGCCGGCGCGCATCAAGGAAGTGCGCCGCGATATCGCGCGTATCAAAACCCTCCAGACCGAGCGTACCAGCTCGGCCGACAAGAAGGCCTGAGCCCATGCCCAAGCGTATATTGGTCGGGACCGTGGTTTCCGACAAAGCCGACAAGACCATCGTGGTCCGCGTCGAGCGCAAGGTGAAGCACCCGATGTACGGGAAGATCATCCGCCGCTCGAAGAAGTACCACGCGCACGACGAAGACAACGCGTTCAAGGCGGGTGAAACCGTGCGGATCGAAGAGACCGCGCCTGTTTCCAAGCTGAAGACCTGGAAAGTTGTCGACCGCGTTCTGGCCGGCAAGGCCGCTGCGGTTGAAGCCGACGTTTAACTTATACTGGAACTCTCGGCGTTCTGCCGGAAAGCCACTGAGAAGGAACCGGATCGATGATCCAGATGCAGTCCAACCTCGAGGTCGCTGACAACAGCGGCGCGAAACGCGTCCAGTGCATTAAGGTGCTTGGCGGGTCGAAGCGCCGCGTTGCCGGCGTCGGCGACATCATCGTGGTGTCGGTCAAAGAGGCGCAGCCGCGCGCCCGCGTCAAGAAGGGCGATGTCCACCGCGCCGTGATCGTGCGCACCCGCAAGGATGTCCGCCGCGCAGATGGCAGCGTGATCCGCTTCGACACCAACGCCGCGGTGCTGGTGAACAAGAACGAAGAGCCGATCGGCACGCGTATCTTCGGACCGGTGGTGCGCGAACTGCGCGCCCGCGGGTTCATGAAGATCATCAGCCTTGCGCCGGAGGTGCTGTAATGGCCGGAGCCAAGATCAAGAAGGGCGACAGCGTCGTCGTCCGCTCGGGCAAGGACAAGGGCCGCACCGGCACCGTCCTGCAAGTGATGCCCAAGGATGAGAAGGTTCTCGTCCAGGGGATCAACATCGCTGCCCGTCACCGCAAGCCGACACAGGCGAACCCGCAGGGCGGGATCGATCGGCGCGAGGCACCGCTGCACATTTCCAAGGTCGGGTATGCCGGCGCGGACGGCAAGGCCACCCGCGTTCGGTTCGAGACCGGCAAGGACGGAAAGAAGGTCCGCGTGGCCGTCAAGTCCGGGGAGAAGATCGATGGCTAAGCAGGATGCGGGCGCATACGTCCCGCGCATGAAGTCGAAGTACGATGCGGAAATCGCCAAGGCGATGACCGAGAAGTTCGGCTACAAGAATTCGATGGAAGTCCCCAAGATCGACAAGATCACGATCAACATGGGCGTGGGCGAAGCGAGCCAGGACAAGAAGAAGGTCCAGACCGCGGCTGCCGAGATGGCGCTCATCGCGGGCCAGAAGCCGGTGATCACGATCGCGAAGAAATCGATCGCTCAGTTCAAGCTGCGCGAAGGCATGCCGATCGGCTGCAAGGTAACCTTGCGCCGCGAGCGGATGTACGAGTTCCTTGACCGCCTGATCACCGTTGCCATGCCGCGTATCCGGGATTTTCGCGGGCTCAACCCCAAGAGCTTCGACGGCCGCGGCAACTATGCAATGGGTCTCAAGGAACAGATCATCTTTCCCGAGATCAGCTATGACCAGATCGAAAAGGTCCGGGGCATGGATATCATCGTGACCACCACCGCAAAAACCGACGACGAAGCGCGCGAGTTGCTCCGCCTGTTCGGTTTCCCCTTCCCGCGGGAAGAGGAAGAAGAAGCGAAGGCGGCCTGACGCAAGTCGAGCCGACCCGTTAACGACAACGATCCCGGCCCCGTCCGGGTACGAAAGAAGAGCTTAAGTCCATGGCGAAACTGAGTTCCGTAAACAAAAACGAGCGTCGCAAGAAGCTCGTCAAGCAATATGCCGGCAAGTATGCCGCGCTGAAGGCCCAGGCCAACGACAAGTCGCTCGACGAAACCGAGCGTCTGATCGCGCGTCTGAAAATGGCCGAAATCCCGCGCAACGCGAACCCGACCCGGGTCCGCAACCGTTGCGCCACCACCGGGCGCCCGCGCGCCTATTATCGCAAGTTCGGCCTGTGTCGGATCGAGCTGCGGGACCTTGCCAACAAAGGCATGATCCCCGGCGTGACCAAGTCGAGCTGGTAAGGAATTCAGGATGGCATTGACCGATCCCCTGGGTGATATGCTCACCCGTATCCGCAACGGCCAGCAGGCGAAGAAGGATTCCGTCCTTTCGCCGGCCTCGAAGCTGCGTGCCCACGTACTCGAGGTGCTCCAGCGCGAAGGCTATATCCGCGGGTTTGCGGAGGATGCCACCGGCGTCCACCCGCAGCTGCGGATCGAGCTCAAGTATTTTGAGGGCGAGCCTGCGATCAAGCATGTCGCGCGTATATCGAAGCCGGGCCGCCGGGTCTATTCGGGCAGCCGCGAGCTGCCCGTGATCCGCAACGGCCTGGGTATTTCAATCGTCTCGACGCCGCGCGGCGTGCTTTCGGATGCCGAAGCGCGCGCGCAGAACGTCGGCGGCGAAGTGCTCGCGGAGGTGTTCTGATGAGCCGCATCGGTAAACGTCCCGTCCCCATTCCGGCCGGTGTCACCGCCGCGATGGCGAACGGTCTGCTCACGGTGAAGGGGCCCAAGGGCTCGCTCGATCTCGCAATGCGCGACGAGATTGCCTACAAGGTCGAGGACGGCAGCATTTCGGTGCAGCCGGCCAACGCCAGCAAGCAGGCCCGCGCGTTCTGGGGCATGCAGCGCACGCTGGTCGAGAACCTCGTTACCGGGGTGACCGAGGGCTTCGTCAAGGTCCTCGAGATTACCGGCGTCGGCTATCGTGCCAATGCGCAGGGCAAGAACCTCAAGCTGCAGCTCGGCTACAGCCACGATGTCGATTTCGTGATCCCCGAGGGTATCGAAATCAAGACCCCGGACAATACGACGATCGAGATCAGCGGGATCGACCGCCAGAAGGTCGGCCAGGTTGCCGCCGAAATCCGCCGCTGGCGCAAGCCCGAGCCGTACAAGGGCAAGGGCATCAAGTACCGCGGCGAGTATATCTTCCGCAAGGAAGGGAAGAAGAAGTAATGGCCAAAATCTCCCTTTTCGCCAAGCGGCGCCGCCGCGTCCGCACCCAGCTGCGCGCCCAGCGCAACGATCGTCCGCGCCTGTCGGTGCACCGTTCGGGCCGGCACATGTACGCGCAGATCATCGACGATGTGCAGGGGCGCACGATCGCTTCGGCCTCGACGTTGATCAAGGGCTCGAAGGGCCCTGGCGCGACCTCTGCCGCCGCTGCCGGCGTCGGCAAGGCGCTGGCCGAAGCCGCCAAGGCTGCTGGCGTGACCGCCGTCGTATTCGATCGCGGCGGATTTTTGTATCATGGCCGCGTCAAAGCGCTGGCCGATGCTGCGCGTGAAGGCGGGCTGGAGTTCTGATGATGGCTGACGACAACACCACCCCCAACACCGCGGCGAACACCGCTGCTCCCGAGAGCCAGGTAACCGCCGACCACCCGATCGCGGCCGATCATACGCAAGGGGCCGAGGCGCGCCCTCCGCGTCCCGATCGCGGCGCTCCGCGCGGCAATCGCGGCGGCAACGACCGCAACCGTGGCGGCCGCGGCCGTGACGATCGTGGCCGCGGCGGCCGCGGCGGCGACGACGATGGCGGCGAAGAGCTGATCGAAAAGCTCGTCCACATCAACCGCGTCTCCAAGACGGTGAAGGGCGGCAAGCGCTTCGGTTTTGCCGCGCTGGTCGTGGTCGGCGACGGCAAGGGCCGCGCGGGCTTCGGCAAGGGCAAAGCCCGCGAAGTTCCCGAGGCGATCACCAAGGCCACCTCGGCCGCCAAGAAGGCACTGGTCCGCGTCCCGCTCAAGGAAGGACGCACGCTTCACCATGATGGCAACGGCCGCTTCGGTGCGGGCAAGGTGACCGTCCGGACTGCTCCGGCGGGTACCGGGATCATCGCCGGCGGCCCGATGCGGGCGGTGTTCGAAAGCCTCGGCGTGGCCGACGTTGTCACCAAGTCGGTCGGCAGCTCGAACCCCTACAACATGATCCGCGCCACGTTCGACGCGCTGACCGACCAGACTTCGCCGAAGTCGGTCGCGCAGCGCCGCGGCAAGAAGGTCGCCGACCTGCTTGGCCGTAGCGGAGGGAGCGCGGCTGAGGCCGAAGCTGCCGCCGAAGCGATTACGGAGTAAGATCGATGGCACCTACCAAAACCGCCAAGACCGATGCCAAGACTATCACGATCAAGCAGATCGGTTCGCCGATCCGCCGCCCGTTCAAGCAAAAGGCGATGCTCATCGGCCTCGGCCTGGGCAAGATGCACCGCGTCGTGACCTTGCAGGATACTGCCGAAGTCCGCGGCACGATCGCCAGGCTGCCGCACATGGTCCAGATCGTCGACTAAACCGGGCCGCGATCATGCGGCTCCTGTCCATCAACGCGCGAATTAAGCGAAAGCGAGTGCCCTGCCATGAAACTGAACGATCTTCGAGATAACGCCGGTGCCCGCAAGGGCCGGATGCGCGTCGGCCGCGGTATCGGCTCGGGCAAGGGCAAGACCGCCGGTCGCGGGCAAAAGGGCGCCAAGGCGCGCTCGGGCGTTTCGATCAACGGCTTCGAGGGCGGGCAGATGCCGCTCCACATGCGGATCCCGAAGCGCGGCTTCAACAACATTTTTGCCAAAGACCACGCCGAAGTGAACCTCGGTCTCGTCCAGAAGGCGATCGACCTCGGCAAGCTCGATGCCAAAAAGGTCATCGACCAGACGGCGCTTCAGGCCGCTGGCCTGGCCCGCGGCGGCAAGGACGGCGTCCGCCTGCTCGGCAAGGGTGAATTCACGGCCAAGGCGACCTTCGCGGTTGCCGGTGTCTCCAAGGGCGCGCGCGAACTCGTAGAAAAGGCTGGCGGCAAGATCGAACTGCCCGAGGCCGTACCGTCCGAACACGAGAAGAAGACTGCGCGCCGCGAAGTGAACAAGGCCGCCAAGGCCGAAATCGTCAAGGCCGGCGCCAAGCCGCGCAAGCCTGCCGCCAAGAAGTAAGGGACCGCGCGCCTTCCGCTAACGCGGGGGCGCGCGCCTTGCCGGCGGATCAGCCTCATGCGCGCTGCGGGGGTTCGACATCGCCGCACGCTCCCTATATGGGAGGCGCAAATCCGGGTTCGTCCGGTATCTAGCTAGGCTAATTTCCCGATGGCAACACGCGCCGACAATATCGCGAGCAACCTCAGTCTCGCCAATTTTTCCAAGGCGACCGAGCTCAAGAACCGGATCTGGTTCACGATCGGCGCGCTGATCGTGTTCCGGTTCCTCAGTTTCGTGCCGCTGCCCGGGGTGAATCCGCTCATCCTGGAAACACTCTACAGCAAGACCCAGGGCGGCATCCTCGATATCTTCAATACTTTTTCGGGCGGCTCGCTCCAGCGGATGAGCCTGATCGCGCTGGGGGTGATGCCGTATATTACCGCGTCGATCGTGGTGCAGCTTGCCTCATCGCTTCATCCTGCGCTCGCGGCGATGAAAAAAGAGGGTGAGAGCGGGCGCAAGAAGCTCAATCAATATACGCGTTATGGGGCGGTGTTTCTGACGGCGCTGCAGGGCTGGTTCGTCGCCTCCGGGCTTGAAGCCTACGGCGCATCTTCGGGCCTGCAAGCCGTGGTCAATCCCGGCGTGATGTTCCGCGTCGGTGCGGTCATCAGCCTCATCGGCGGAACGATGTTCCTGCTGTGGCTGGGCGAGCAGATCACCAGCCGCGGGATTGGCAACGGGGTTTCGCTGATCATCATGGCCGGGATCGTTGCGCAGATGCCGACGTTCATCGCCAACATGTTCGAAGGCGGGCGCTCGGGCTCGATCGGATCGTTCACGATCATCGGGATGGTCCTGATGCTGATCGTGCTGATCCTGTTCATCTGCTTCATGGAGCGCGCGCAGCGCCGATTGCTGATCCAGTATCCCAAGCGAACGAGCCAGAAGGGCATGATGCAGGCGGATCGCAGCCATCTGCCGCTCAAGATCAACACTGCGGGCGTAATCCCGCCGATTTTCGCCAGTTCGTTGCTGCTGCTGCCGCTGACGATCACCCAGTTTGCGGGCAATTCGGTCTCGCCCGATAGTCGCATCGGCGGGGCGATCATTACGCTCAACCAGTATCTCGGCCACGGCAAGCCGCTTTACATGGCGCTCTATGCGGCGGGGATCATCTTCTTCTGCTTCTTTTACACCGCGGTCGTGTTCAATCCCGAGGAAACCTCGGAAAACCTCAAGCGCAATGGCGGCTTCATCCCCGGTATCCGCCCGGGCAAGAACACCGCCAACTACCTCGATTATGTGCTCACCCGGATTACGGTGATCGGCGCGGCGTATATCACGGTCGTCTGCGTCATTCCCGAATACGTCATTGCGCAGACCGGAGTTCGCCTGTTCTTTGCGGGCGGTACGAGCCTGCTGATCGTCGTCAACGTCACCGTCGATACGATAACGCAGATCCAGTCGCACCTGCTCGCCCACCAGTACGGTGACCTCATCAAGAAAGCCAAGCTGAAGGGCCGACTGCGCTGAAGCGCAGGGGCGGTACGGACTGGGGGACGCGCAAGTGAATATCATCCTGTTGGGACCGCCGGGTGCGGGCAAGGGCACGCAAGCGCAGCGTCTGGTCGACAAGCACGGCATGCGCCAGCTTTCTACCGGCGACATGCTCCGCGCCGCGGTCAAGGCGCAGACCCCGGTGGGGCTCGAGGCGAAGGCGGTGATGGATCGCGGCGAACTGGTCTCGGACGAAATCGTCTCGGCCCTGATCGGCGACGAGCTCGACGCGATGGGCGACCAAGTCGGCGCGATTTTTGATGGCTACCCGCGCACCGCGGCACAGGCGGCTTCGCTCGATGACATCCTCGCCGCGCGCGGGCGCACGCTCGACCGGGTGATCGAGCTCGAAGTCGACGAAGATGCGCTGGTCGAGCGGATCACCGGGCGGTTCACCTGCGCCAATTGCGGCAAAGGCTACCATGAAACGTTCGACCCGCCCAAGGTGGCCGGAACGTGCGACAAGTGCGGCGGCCACGAATTCAAGCGCCGCCCCGACGACAACGAGGAAACCGTGCGCACGCGGATGGCTGAATACCGCGCCAAGACCGCGCCCATCCTGCCGCTCTACGATGCCCGCGGGATCGTGAGCCGGATCGACGGCATGGCCGACATGGATCACGTCGCGGCAGCGATCGAAAGCGCATTGGCGGGCTGACAAGGTCGGCCATCCGGGTTACCTTGTCGCGCCGCACGGGTGCGGACGGGGGAAACCGATGTTGCGCACTGCTTTGATGGGCCTTGCCGTGATGGCAGCCTTCCCGGCCCACGCCGAGGTCGTCCAGAAGAGCGAAAACGGTTTCGTCGTTCGGACGACCACCGATGTCGCCAAAGCCCCGCTCGAGGCATGGGCCGCACTGGTCGCGCCAGCCAAGTGGTGGAACAAGGAACACACCTGGTCGGGCGACGCTGCCAATCTTTATATGGATGCCCAAGCCGGAGGTTGTTTTTGCGAGCAGCTCGCTCTTCCCGCCGATGCGCCCGCGGGCACGCGCCGCGGCAGTGTCGAGCATATGCGGATTATTCACACCAACCCGGGCAAGGTGCTGCGCCTGTCGGGGTCGCTCGGTCCGCTGCAGGGTGAGGCCGTGACCGGAACCCTGTCGATCACGCTCAAGCCGATCGCGGGCGGAACGCGGATCCTCTTCGAGTACGTGGTTGGCGGCTACATGCGCTTCAAGACCGATGATATTGCGCCCGCGGTCGATGCGATGTTGAGCGAACAGTTGCACTTGCTCGGCGAATATATCGGTCCGCTGAGTGCATCGGCCGCGGTGACATCCACTCCTCAAGTCGACACGCCCAAGAATTGAGTCGAGCGAGTGCACGGGCGCACTTTTGCTGGGCGCAAAACCCGTTAAGTTGAGACTGTAGATCGGTGAGTCGTCGGGAAGACGGCCTTCGCGCGGTCACGGGTAGCATCGTTTCGAATGCCGCGATGACGGCTATAACCGAGGGGAAATGCCGTGGCTGTATCCGATCATGTCGACCTGCCGACGTTCATGGAAGGCGTGAAGAAGCGCAACGCCGGGCAACCGGAATTTTGCCAGGCTGTCCAGGAAGTTGCCGAGGACATCTTTGAATTCATCGCCGACAAGGAAGCGTATCATTCGGCGCAGATCCTGCGGCGGATTGCAGAGCCCGATCGGGTGATCAGTTTCCGCGTTTGCTGGGAAGACGATGCCGGCAACGTCCGCGTCCAGCGCGGCTGGCGGGTCCAGAACAACAACGCGATCGGGCCGTACAAAGGGGGCATCCGCTTCCATCCCAGCGTCACTGAAAGCGTGCTCAAGTTCCTGGCGTTCGAGCAGACGTTCAAAAACGCGCTGACCGGTCTGCCGATGGGCGGGGGCAAGGGCGGATCGAACTTCAACCCCAAGGGCAAGAGCGTGCGCGAGATCATGCGCTTCTGCCAAAGCTTTATGACCGAACTTTATCGCCACATCGGCGCGGACATCGACGTTCCGGCAGGCGATATCGGCGTCGGCGGGCGCGAGATCGGCTTCATGTTCGGCCAGTACAAGCGCATCACCGGCGAATTCACCGGGGTACTCACCGGCAAG
>JANXSP010000012.1 GCA_025356575.1 Novosphingobium sp. | reverse complement strand
GCCGCGGTGCTCGAGATCGGGCCCGGACCCGGCGGGCTGACCCGCGCGCTGCTGCGCGCCGGGGCGCGCGTCACCGCGATCGAACGCGACGCGCGCTGCGTTCCCGCGCTGGCCGAGCTTGCCGAAGCTTTCCCCGGTCAGCTTCGCGTGATCGAGGGCGACGCCCTCAAGATCGACCCGGCGAGTTTGTTCGACGAGCCCTACGCCATCACCGGCAACCTGCCTTACAACGTCGGGACCGCGCTGTTCACCGGGTGGCTGGGCGGAGAAGCATGGCCGCCGCGATGGACGTCTCTGACGCTGATGTTCCAGCTAGAGGTTGCACAGCGTATCGTCGCTGCGGCGGGAGATGACGCCTATGGCCGGCTCGCGGTGCTCGCGCAGTGGCGAAGCGGCGCCCGGCTGGCGATGAAAGTCCACCGCAGCGCGTTCTCACCCCCGCCCAAGGTGATGAGCGCAATCGTGCATGTCGTGCCTCGGGACATGCCCGCCGGGGTTTCGGCGCGCGTCCTTGAACGGGTGACCGAGGCGGCGTTCGGCCAGCGCCGCAAAATGCTGCGCCAGAGCTTGAAAGGCCTGCCCGGGGCGCTGCCCGCGCTCGACACGCTCGGCATCGACAGTGCTCGGCGGGCCGAGACGCTGAGCGTCGCCGAGTTCGTGGGCATCGCCCGAATCCTCACGCAAAGCACTCGTTAGGGACTTTGCGGTAGTACAAAGATGCACGTCCCAATCCGTCGTGCAAACACCTTTACCCGGGAATATCAACGTGCTCGACGACGCCAACTTCCAGCTCGCCTGCGACAGGCTGTCGCGCATCGTCGATCCGACGCAGTTCGAGCGGTTGCGCTGGGCACGGACCGAAGCGCCGATGCTGGCGAATCTGATGGACCTGTTCGAAGGCGCCATCGCCGATCGCGACGATTTCGAGGCGGGCGAAGAGGGCTCGACCGCCGCAACCAAGCGTTACGCGGTCAAGGTTCACGGAACGCGCGTGCTCGCGATCACGATCGGGCTCGTCGAAACCACGGTCACGGTTGCCGCAGAGGCGCTTCCGCGCAGCCGCTATGCGATCGCTCCGGGCGATCCGCTGGTGGCGGATTACGCTGCTTTCGACGCGGCGCTGATGGCCGCGGCGCTCCAGGACCTGTTCAGCCGCGTGACGGGCTGAGCGCCGCTTTCTTCTTGCGGCGCCAGGCGTGGAGGAGCGGCTCGGTATAACCGCTGGGCTGTTCGACACCCTTGAAGATCAGATCGAGCGCCGCCTGATACGCGATGCTGCTCGCGGCGTTGCCGGCGAGCGGCTCGTAGGCTGGGTCGCCGGCGTTCTGACCATCGACTTTGGCCGCCATCCGCTCGAGCGAATCGAGCACCTGCTCCTTCGTGCAGACTCCGTGGAGCAGCCAATTGGCGATGTGTTGCGACGAAATACGAAGCGTTGCGCGGTCTTCCATGAGGCCGATGTCATTGAGGTCGGGCACCTTGGAACATCCTACCCCGGCGTCGATCCAACGCACGACATAGCCGAGCAGCCCCTGGCAATTGTTGTCGAGCTCCTCGCGAACCTCGGCATCGGGCCAGTTGGTCGCTTCGGCCAGCGGGATCGTCAGCAGCGCGGAAAGTTCCGGCACCGGCTGCTCCGCGAGATCATGCTGGACATCGAACACGTCGACCTGGTGATAATGCATCGCGTGAAGCGTCGCTGCGGTCGGCGAGGGAACCCACGCGGTGTTTGCTCCGGCGCGGGGGTGGCCGACCTTCTCGATCATCATCGCGTTCATCCGGTCGGGCGCGGCCCACATCCCCTTGCCGATCTGCGCCTTGCCCGAAAGTCCGCAAGCGAGCCCGATGGCGACGTTGCGCTTTTCGTAGGCGTCGATCCATGCGGACTGCTTCATCGCGCCCTTGCGGACCATCGCACCGGCGCGCATCGACGTGTGGATTTCGTCGCCCGTGCGATCGAGGAAACCGGTGTTGATAAAGGCGATGCGGTCCTGCACCGCCGCGATACACGCCCCGAGGTTGGCCGAGGTCCGCCGCTCCTCGTCCATCACGCCGACTTTCAGGGTAAACCGCGGCAGTTCGAGCAAATCCTCGACCGCAGCAAACAAGTCATTGGTAAACGCACATTCCTCGGGACCGTGCATCTTCGGTTTGACGATATAGATGCTGCCGTGCGCGCTGTTCTTGTAGCGGCCGAGCCCCAGGACATCGTGCGCGCCGATCGCGCTGGTCAGGACGGCGTCCATGATCCCCTCGGGGACCTCGCCCCCGCCCGGGAGGAGGATCGCGGGGTTGGTCATCAAGTGGCCGACGTTGCGCACGAACATCAGGCTGCGCCCAGGCAGCGTCAGCACGGTGCCATCGGCGCCAGTCCAGACGCGGTCGGGAGCAAGTTCGCGGGTCAGCGCCTGGCCGCCCTTGGTGAAGGTCTCGGCCAGATCGCCGCGGATCACCCCCAGCCAGTTGCGATAGGCGGCGAGCTTGTCCTCGGCATCGACCGCCGCGACCGAGTCTTCCAGATCGACGATCGTGGTCAGTGCCGATTCGAGGACGATGTCCGCAACCCCCGCGGCATCGGTCGCCCCCACCGGATGCGCGCGGTCGATCAAGATCTCGATATGCAATCCGTGGTTACACAGCAGCAGGCCATGGTCCGATCGGGCAACGAACTGCGCGGGGTTGCACAGCCCAGGCACGCCGGCACCGTCCCACTCACTCCAGCTCGATCCGTCGAGCGGCGCAGCAAGATCGAGGAACGCCCGCCCCGCCTTGATCACGGCATCGCCACGCGCGGTGTCATAGCCGCCGGGCCTGGCCGCCGGAGCATCGAGCGCATCGGTGCCGTACCACGCGTCGTAAAGGCTGCCCCAGCGCGCGTTGGCGGCGTTGAGGAGGAAACGCGCGTTGAGCACCGGGACGACGAGCTGCGGCCCGGCCATCGCCGCGATCTCGCGGTCGACATTGGCGGTCGCGATCCGGAACGGCGCGGGCTCGGGAACGAGATAGCCGATCTCGGCCAGGAACGCGCGGTAGGCAGCGCCGTCGACCGGGCGTGCATTGTGCTGTTCGTGCCATGCATCGATGTGTCCCTGAAGCGCATCGCGTTTGGCCAGAAGCGCGGCATTGCGCGGCGCGAACTGCGCCAGCAGCGCTGCGAAACCGCTCCAGAACGCTGCGGGGTCCCTTCCCAGCGGGGCGAGAACGTCGGTTTCGACGAACGCCGCCAGCGCTGCATCGACGGTCAGGCCCGCTTTCTGGATAGTCTGGGTCATGGCGTTTCAACAAGCTCCGCTCGCCATGGACAGTGCGCCCGATGGCCGATTTCTGCACAGGTCCCGGGGAGGAAACGCGCGTCCTATGGCGCAAGCACGCAGCGGTGGCAACGCTGGCCAAGCATGCCGCGGGCAGCTATCGAAGGTATCCGATGAAACCGCTCGAACCCGTCGCCGCCGCGCTGATCGCGGGCATCGATCCCGCGCAAATGCTGGCGTGGACGCAGGCGTGGAGCGCGATCAATACCGGCACCGCGAACCTTGCGGGACTGGCTTCGCAGGCGGGCATTCTGGCCAGCGCATTGTCCGATCTTCCCGGCGAAGTCGCACTCGCCGCCCCCGCTCCGGTCGAGGCGGTGACAGCCGATGGCAAGATTTCCGAGCGCGCGCACGGCGATCACCTCGTCCTGCGCGTCCGGCCCGGCGCGCTGCGGCGCGTGCTCCTGACCGGGCACATGGACACCGTGTTTGCGGCTGGCGACGCATTCCAGGACCAGCGCTGGATCGACGCGGAGACGCTCTGCGGGCCCGGCGTAGCCGACATGAAAGGCGGCATCGCGGTGATGGTCGCGGCACTGACGGCATTCGAGAACTCGCCAGATGCGGCGCTGCTGGGCTACGATGTGCTGATCAATTCGGACGAGGAAACCGGCAGTCTGTCGTCTGCGCCGCTGATCGCCGAGCTGGCGCGCGGCAAGCTGGCAGCGCTGACCTACGAGCCTTCGGCGCTGCCCGACGGGACGCTGGCAGGTGCGCGCGGCGGCAGCGGGAACTACAGCGCGGTTGTTAGCGGACGCGCCGCCCACGCTGGCCGCAACCCGCGCGACGGGCGCAATGCGCTGCTCGCCGCCAGCGATCTGGCGCTGCGGTTGAAAGCACTCGAGCACGACGGGCTGAGCGTAAACCCGGCACGGATCGACGGCGGATCGGCCAACAACGTCGTGCCCGATAACGCGGTCCTGCGCTGGAACATCCGCCCACGCGATACTGCTGCAGCCGAGCGATACGCCGACGCCCTCCCCGCGCTGATTGCTGAGATCGCTGCGGCGCACGACGTCGCGATCCATCTCCACGGCGGCATCACCCGCCCGCCCAAGCCGCTGACCCCAGAAGCCGAGCGCCTTTTCGCGCTGGTCCGCGATTGCGGCGCGGTGCTGGGCCAGAACATCGCCTGGCAACCCTCGGGCGGGGTTTGCGACGGCAACAACATTGCCGCCTGCGGGGTGCCCGTAGTCGATACGCTGGGCGTGCGCGGCGGGGCGATCCATTCGCCGGACGAATATCTGATCGTGCCATCGCTCGGCGAGCGCGCGGCGCTTTCCGCGCTGGTCCTCCACCGCATCGCGACGGGCGCAATGGCATGACCTTCCGCATCCGTGCCGCACGCACGACCGACCTCCAGCCGCTTTACGAGATGGCCAAACTGACCGGTGGCGGCTTCACCAACCTGCCTGCCGACCGCAAATCGCTCGCCGCCAAGCTCGATCGTTCGGCCGCCGCCTACGCCAACACGTGCGAGGAAATCCGCGACGAACTGTTCGTGCTGGTTCTCGAGAACGTAACGACCGGCGAGGTCCGCGGCACCGCACAGATGTTCACCCGCGTCGGAGAGACCTGGCCGTTCTACTCGTACCGGATGACCACGCTGACCCAGCACTCCAAAGAATTGGGCCGATCGTTCCGCGCCGAGATGCTCAGTCTGGTCACCGATCTGGAGGGGTCGAGCGAAGTTGGCGGTCTATTCCTCCACCCGTCCGAACGCGCAGGCGGGCTCGGGCTGTTGCTCGCGCGCAGCCGCTATCTGTTCATCGCGATGCACCGCGCCCGATTTGGCGACCGCATCCTCGCCGAACTGCGCGGTGTGATCGACGAACGCGGCGGTTCGCCGTTCTGGGACGAGGTAGCCGGGCGGTTCTTCGGGATGACGTTCCAGGACGCCGACTATTTCAACGCGATCAACGGGAACCAGTTCATTGCCGATCTGATGCCCAAGCACCCGGTTTATATCGCCATGCTGCCCGAAAGCGCGCGCTCGGCGATCGGGCTCCCGCACCCCTCGGGCCGCGCCGCGATGCGGATGCTTGAGGGCGAAGGCTTCACCGCGGAAGGCTACATCGACATCTTCGATGGCGGTCCGACGATGACCGCGCGCACCGACAACGTCGCCAGCATCGCGGGGGCGCGGGTGGTTCAACTCGATTCGGTTTGCGGTGACCGGGGTGAGCGCGCGCTGATCGCGGCGGGCACGCTGGCCGAGTTCCGTTGCTGCTTCGGCAAGGTCCTCCACACTGCGGCGGGCGTGGTGCTCGATGCCGATGCGGCGCTCGCGCTGGGAGTTGGAGCGGGCGACACGGTCGCGTACGTCGCCGGCTGAAGTGCTGCGCGAGATCAACTTCGACGGGATCGTCGGGCCGAGCCACAACTACGCCGGACTCAGCCTCGGCAACTTAGCCGCGACAAGCCACGCAGGTGAGGTTGCGTATCCCCGCGCCGCTGCTTTGCAAGGGTTGGCAAAGATGCGCGCCAATCTCGCGCTGGGTCTGGTGCAGGGGTTCTTCGTTCCCCTGCCCCGGCCCAACCCCACGTATCTGGCGGCGCTTGGCGCCGATCCAGCGACCGACCCGAGGCTGACCGCACAGGCGTGGTCGGCCTCGTCGATGTGGACCGCCAACGCGGCAACGGTCTCGCCCGCGCCCGATACGGCGGACGGCCGCTGCCACCTGACCCCGGCGAACCTGGTAACGATGCCGCACCGCGCCCAGGAGTGGCCGGACACCGCGCGCCAACTCGCCCTGGCGTTTGCCGACAAGGCCCACTTCACGCTCCACGCGCCGGTGCCCCCCTCCTTCGGCGACGAAGGCGCGGCCAACCACATGCGGATGGGTACGGATCATGCCGCGGCGGGGCTCGAGATTTTTGTCTTCGGGCGCGCCGGCGGAACGTTTCCCGCACGGCAGAACGA
>JANXSP010000155.1 GCA_025356575.1 Novosphingobium sp. | reverse complement strand
CCGATCTATCGGCGATCAGGCGGTTGTTGTAGACCATGATGATCGGTTCGGCAGTCGTGCCCCAGGCCTGGTCCTTCCAGTTGGCCCATCCCGGCAGGTTGTCCCGTTCGGGCGAGACATAGCGCTGGGCATAGCCGTCGTTGACCAGCTTGATCTGGAGATCCATCGCCGAGGACCACACCAGATCCGCCGGCGCCGCACCGTGCGCCACCACTGCCAAGAACTCGTCGTTGAGCTGGCGCGCGAGCAGTTCGCGGTAGACGACGTGGATTGCCGGATGGCGCGCGCTGAAATCGTCGATCAGTGATCGCGCCTTGTCCTTGTCGATCGCCGACCACACCACCAGGCTGCCCTCGTGGTCCGCCGCATCCGCCAGCCGATCCGCCGCAGCGCGCGGCGAACACGCGCCCAGCGCGATCGCCAGGACGATCCCCGTCAAGCCTCGCGCGCGCCTACCGTGCATATCCTCGCCCATCCGTCCGGTTGTCCGGCTTTCCTTCGCGCTGTCACGCGTTAGGGTGGCGGCGTCAACCGACTGGAATTCTTGTGGCCCGCATCTTGTTAGTGGAAGACGATCCCGCGCTTGCCCGCGGGCTGGCAACCTCGCTCAAGTCGGCCGGGCACACCGTCGATATTGCCGAGGATGGCGAGACCGCGCTGATCGCGGCGCGGAGCGAGGAGTTCGCCCTGATCACCCTCGATTTGGGGCTTCCCGATATTTCGGGAATCGAAATCCTGCGCCGCTTGCGCCGCGAGGGCAACACGACCCCAATCCTGATTCTGACCGCGCGCGACGCGATCGAAGACCGGGTCGAGGGGCTGGACTTGGGGGCCGACGACTACCTGCTCAAGCCGTTCGAACCGAGCGAACTGGAAGCCCGCATCCGCGCCCTACTCCGCCGCGCCCAGGGCGTAGCCTCGCCGATCATCAATGTCGGCCTGCTCGAGGTCGATCCGGCGCGGGCGACGGCCACCGTCGCGGGCCGCGATCTGGAACTGCGCCGCCGCGAATGGGCAATGCTCGAGCGGCTGGTGGCCCATGTCGGGAAAGTGGTGTCCAAGGACCGGCTCGCATCGGAAATCTTCGGCTACGACGAGGCAGTGGCGCCTAACGCGGTCGAACTCTACGTTGCCCGCCTGCGCCGCAAGCTCGGCGACAATGGACCCGAAATCCGCACGATCCGCGGGCTCGGCTATATGCTGATGACCAGCTAGGGCATGGCTTTGCGCGGCTGGGGGCGGCCCAACTCGCTGACCGCGCGTTTGCTCGGCGTGATGATCTTGCCGATGGCCGGGCTCGCCTTGCTGCTGGGGCTTGGCGGCGCGATCGCGATCCGCAGCGCGGTGGCCGCGGTCAACGATCGCATCCTTGGCGCCGCGTCCCGCGCGCTTGCCGAATCGCTCTCGGTCGAAGACGGAGCGATTGCGCTCAACCTCTCGCCGGCGATTTTCGGGATGCTCGAAGACGCCGAACGCGACAACGTCTATTACAGCGTCCGCCAGACCGGAAAGGTTGTCACCGGGTACGCCGATCTGCCCGACATTGCCCCGGGCGGCCTGCGCGACACGCAAGTAGTGTTCGGCAAGGAACTCTACAAAGGCCGCATGGTCCGGATCGTGGCCGAGGGGCGACGGTTGCCGGGCATGGGCAAACCGGTGATCGTCGAGATCGCCGAAACGCTGAGCGCGCGCGAGCACATCGAAGACCAGCTGCTTGGTGGGCTGGCTCTGCTCGAAGCGGCGCTGATTGCGCTGACAATCGTCTTGCTGCCGTGGGCGGTGCGCTGGGGAATGGTGCCGCTCGCGCGGCTCAAGACCGAGCTCGACGAGCGCGTCGGATCGAACCTCCAGCCGCTGCCAACGGGAGATGTGCCCGGGGAACTGCGCGATCTGGTGCGCGCGTTCAACGGTATGCTCGAACGGCTCGACACCACGCTGCAAAGTATCAAGCGGTTCACCTCGGACGCATCGCACCAGATGCGGACCCCGCTTTCGATCCTGCGGATGCATGTCTCGCTGTTGCGCAACGGACAACTGAGCGGCGACGATATCACCGCATCGGTGACCGATATCGAAGCTGCAAGCGAGCGCCTCCAGCGCCTGCTCGTTCAGTTGCTGGCGCTGGCCCGCGCCGAAAATACCGTGTTGGCCCGAAGCGAGCTGGAACAGGTTTCGGCCAATGCCCTGGCCGCTGGTGCAGCTGCCGAATACGCCGGCCAGGCTGTAAATGCCGGGGTTGATCTCCAGTTCGTGCGCGCACCCGGAGACCCGCAAGTCACCACGCAGTCGTTCCTGGCGGGTGAACTGGTTGGCAACCTGATCGACAATGCGATCCGCTACAACCGCGCAGGCGGTAACGTGGTGGTCAGCGTCGAAGCCCCCCGGAACGCGGTCTGCATTCTCGTCAGCGACGATGGACCCGGAATCCCGCCCGACCAGCGCGAGCGCGTGTTCACCCGTTTCGCCCGACTCGACCGTGACGCGGCACGCAGCGGGAGCGGGCTCGGTTTGCCGATCGCGGCGAACCTGGCGCGGGCGGCGGGTGCGACCCTGACGCTGGGCACCTCGGACCGGGGCGGACTGCTGGTGACCGTCGAGTTTGCCGCGCCCGAGCCTGGCCTGACAGCAGCGTGACAGCTTTGCCGGGTAATGCGGCCAAGTCGTTACGCGCCGCCGCAGAGCCGCGCGGGCGGGGAGAAGGCGAGCCGGACACCGCAGCGAGCGGAAGCCGGACCTGTTTGCGGGAGAATAGCGATGCCTTCAGGTGCCGTCGAAGCGCCGGTCCCACGCGGTTCGGCCGCAGCCGGCTCCGTCGATATCGCCCCGACCAGTGCCCCGACCAGCGCAGCCCCGACCGGTGCAGTCTCGGCCGGTGCAGTCTCGGCCGTGGCTGAGCTTCGCGATGAGACCATGACCAATCCGTGGTGGAAATTGATGGACACCCGCATCGGCATTGTCCCGGTACCCGTGTTCATCGGCATCGTCGCGATCATTGCCGCTTATGTCCGGCTGGGCGAAGTTCCCGCCGATCTGACGACCGCGATCCTCGTGCTGGGGGCGGGCGGCTTTGCCTGCGCCGAGATCGGCAAGCACATTCCCGGACTAAAACGCATCGGTGCGGCAGCGATTCTGGCGACGTTCGTGCCGTCGTACCTGGTCTACACGCACATCATCCCGTCCGCGCTCAAGTTGTCGATCACGACGTTCACCGAACAAAGCAATTTTCTCTATCTGTTCATCGGATCGATCATCGTCGGTTCGATCCTGGGTATGGACCGGCGCATGCTGATCGGGGGTTTTTTAAAGATCCTCGC